>CAZBHP010000087.1:0-7261 GCA_964491795.1 uncultured bacterium
TAGGAAATACAGATTCCTCGCAATAAAAAGCGATTTCTCTTTCCGATATCTCGCCTTGGGTTGTCCCTTCCACTTTGTTGCAGGGACAAAATTAACTCTAAGGGCCAATGCTTCGCTTGGGATATCCAGGCGTGCTTCTTAAAGCACAGCCTAAGGGGAGCGCCTCTGTCATTTCACACTGCTAAAGACGCTAAGATCCAATCTAGTTGATAAATCTAGCTTCTTGCTGCTTCTAGGATGGCGCGAAGAGAGTCGTGGGTCATATCTTGTGCTCGCTGAAAAGCTTCTCTCGTCTCACGGCTCACCTGTCTTGCTTGAGACATCTCTTGGGTAAGATTATCAAGATAAGTTCGTGCATCGCTTACCTGTGACTGCAGACGAGAGAGTTGAGCTTTAGGATACACCCCTGCGACATCAGAGCCAGCAGAACATGCTTGCGAAACACCAGTTAGAGCTGAAGAGACTTTTCCAGCCATCTCTGCGCCGATTGCAGGCCCGAGAGTAGCTCCTAAAATAGCGCTTAGGATACCAAAAGCAGCTCCCAGGATTTTTAGGCTGCTAGTCGCAGCTTCAATTTTATACGACTTTGATGTTCTTTCTGCAAGATCAAGTAAATGCCTTAACTCATCTTCTCGCCCTGTGTGGTGAGAAATGTCAACCTCGCGCATAGCTTCTGTAGCATGTCTATTAATTGCTGAAACGTTCATAGTTCCTCCTAATATTTTTATGCAAAACCAGACCAACGCGTCATAGCTTGGCACGCATCGAGATATTCTTTGAGTGCTTTTGTTGCGTTCTGAGCAATGGCATGGGTGGTTTGTTGAAATTGATGACAGTTTTCTGTCAGCTCTTTTATCCGGTATTTCGTAGCTGATTGTTGGTTTTCTAAAAGGGCTAAAGATCCTTTGAGAGAGCTTAATTCCATATCTTTGGTGGTCCGTATGACTTCTGTAGTCTGTTCGGAAAAACTTAAGAAAGCCGCCACCATATTCAAGATCGTGTTTTCGAGGGTAAGGGTGCCAAAAAAGATGTTTAATCCGCCACCTATAAGAGCTACAACACTACCAATAATCATAAGCGCATTTCCAAGTTCTGGCTGCACATTTAGCTCTTTTAAGATATTTCCAACGAGCGAGGCGATCCCTGAAAAAATCATGGCGCCACCAACAACTACTCCCACAACATTTGTTGCAGCGGCAATCGCAACTCCACCTGCAACCACAGAGAAAGTCCCTAGAACACAAACGGCGATTTTTTTTAGAAAATCCCACCAGTCTCTTGAGGCCTCTTCTTTTCTGTATTCAGCAAGATGGGCCCTTTCTGCCTGATAGATTTCGGTATAGGTAGCCCGCAAGTTTTTTGTGCTCGCTTCAACAACTCTTAAACAATCTTCTCGAATGCTCTCTACTGTCTCCATAAAAGAGACAATTGATGCGGGTGGTGGTGGAAAAGAAGAAGGTGGTTCAAGTTCGGGTCTTTCTCCGAGAAATTTTTTCGATGCAGTAGAGCTTTTGCTAGAAGAGTCTAAAATAGGGGGAACCGAGGGTAACACAAGTGGAATAGACACAGGGTTTGTAGCAAAAGGTGCATCTAAGGCAAAAGCAGTAACTCTACAATCAGCCATGAGGGGCCTCCCAAGCGTTGCGTAAAGAGGCGATTTTTTTCTCAAAAACTTTTTCTTTATCCCTATTTTCAGCAGCAATTAAGGCTTGCCTTCCATCTGTGGCATCGCCAAGAGAAAAGAGACACTCTGCTGCATGGTAATGGGGAAGTGGACGGGTAGGATCTACCAAGGCGCACATACTCCATGGGACAAGAGCTTCTTGATACTTTCCTTGCATCTGTAAAGAGGAGGCATAACCTTGCCAGTAGCTTGCAACCATAGGCCTTGCGATCGTAATTCTTTGAAAGATCGGCTCGCTTTTAGCGTATTCTTCGCTAAGATAGAGATTATAGCCTAGTTGATAGAGCTCTTGTATGGTTTCATCAGAAGGATCTTGCATTAAAGCTCCTAACGGGTGATTTGGCCCCGTACCATCGCTTCTTGTTCTTTACCGAGGTGAGTCGCTATAGCAACTGTAATCAGCGGCATAGCTTGCGCCTTAGCAGCTGCATCGCGAACCTTATGAGCGTTGTCTTCTAATTCCCAGCCAAGTACTTGAAAGAGATATTGAAGCCTTTCTATACACTTTGTTAAATCTTCGGCAGAAAAAGAGGCGTCAGGTGGTGCTGATGCGGGGAAAGGGTGGAGTTGTAAGGCTGTTGCATCATCGCATTGTAATAGACCTTCCACATGTCGCCAAGTTGTCTGTTCAAATGCGTAGACAGCATCTCTAGTTTCTTCATCAAGAAAGACATTTTTTTTGCTGGAACGTGCTTTTTCTTCAAGTGCGCGCATTTTAGAGATCAAAGCGGTAATCCGGTGAGTATGCCCATGGGTGATTTCCGTTGCTGAATTAATCCCAGAGAGAGTTTTCGCGTGAAGGTCATCGTAACCTACGCATAGATTCACAACTTCTAAACCTACATGTCCTTCAAATCCCATGTCTACCTCTTGAAGTTAAAGTTCTCCTGAAAACAATTTAGCAGGAAAAAGGGTTTATTTTCAATCCTTTAAACTTTATTTGAGAAAAAAACAGAACTCGATTATGGTATTTTGACATGATAGTAAAAACTATACTTTTCTTTTCTACTCTCTTATTAGCTGTAGAAGGTAGAGATGCTCTCTCTAAAACTCCATTTTTTTTAGAGGAAGAGATACCAAAAAAGGAAAGCATTGTTGGTCTCCTAAAGATTGAAGGGGAGATCAAACCTGTTACATACGTCTACGTCAAAAAAGCCCTCGAAGAGTTTCATGCGAAAAATGTCGATTCCATCATTCTCCATTTAAATACACCTGGCGGTGAGGTTTTCTCTGCAGTCCGTATAGCAGAGGCGATTAAAGGAAGTTTTATCCCCGTAGAGTGCTATATTGATAACTGGGCAATTTCAGCTGGCGCCCTTTTAGCCTACTCCTGTCCCAAAATCTACGTCTCTAAAACAGCTATTATGGGGGCAGCGGAGCCTGTAGAGTCTGGTGGGGAAGGGATGGTAACGGCTAAAGAAAAAGTAAACTCTGCCGTTCGGGCTCAATTTGCAGCAGTTGCTTCCTTGTATGGAAGAAACCCTTTTCTAGCAGAAGCTATGGTTGATAAGGATCTCTTACTCGTAGAGAGAAACGGCGTTCTTGTAACTATCCCTGAGCATGAAACTATCAAGCACCAAGATCGTATTGTGTCGCCTAAGGGGAAACTTCTTACGTTAACTGCTACAGAGCTTTTAGACTTTGGAATCGCTAAACAATCAATAGCCACTCTGGAAGAGCTGACACATCCTTTTGATAAGGTGATAGAGTACGAGAATGTGCGGGTCGGTTTCTTTTCTTTTTTAGCCCATCCTTTGATTTCTACTTTGCTTACAGTCGGCTTTCTATTAGGTGTTTTTTTAGAGATTAGCCAACCTGGAATGGTGGTACCTGGGATTATCGCACTCCTTTGCCTTGGACTCAACTTATTAGCGCAGCATAGCCTCGATCTCTTTACCATTTTTGAAGTCGTCTTTCTGTTAGTAGGGATCGTGCTTCTTCTCTTTGAGTTTTTGGTCTATTCTACACATGGGGTTTTAGCCTTTTTTGGCCTTATTTTTGTTCTGATTGGGGGAGTTTTATTGGTTGTCCCCGAAATTTCCCATAGAGAAATCCCATCGCCTATCCTCTTTTTTACCTTCTGTGAGAAAGGGGTGTGGGCCTTGGGGATCCTCCTTTTTATTTTAAGTGGAGGGTTTATGATTTCGCGGCGTATTCTCCAATTTCTCTTTGAAAAGAGCCCTTTTGTTTTGCGGACTGAAAAGATGCAGAGGAAAGAAATTTGTGTTTTAGTCTCTCCAAAAATAGGGGCTTTGGCTGAGGCGATTACCCCGCTTCGCCCTTCCGGTAAAATCGCTGTTTCTGGTACACTCTACAACGCTCTCTCAGAGGGGGAATACATCCCTTCAGGAACTAAGCTACGGGTAGTTAGAGTTGAGGGCGGCACCGTTTTAATTAAAAGATTATGATGCTAACAGCTGTTATCGGGCTTGCCTCTTTAGCGATCATCTTCCTAGAGTTTTTTCTCCCTGGAGGCTTTATGGCTCTAGCTGGGGGGATCCTTTTCCTTGTCTCCATTTCTTTAGGTCTCTATGAAGATCCTCTTTTTGGCACCATCTGGACCTTAGCTCTTATCATTCTTTTAGTGGTGACGATAAAACTTGCCCTCGTCCAAGTCAAAAAAAGAAGCACGTATTTAGGAAAGACGCAAGAGGGGTCAGCTCCTTACGCATCTGAATATATAGGGAAAAGCGCCAGAGTGGTTACAGATCTTAGACCCTCTGGCTATATCGAAGTTCAAGGCTTGAAACTCCAAGCGGTTTCGTTTGGTGAATATATTAAGAAAGGGGTCACAGTAAAAATCTTAGGTGAGAGAGGCTCTCATCTTCTTGTGAGGTAGACATGGAAGTTATTACATTTTTAATATTACTAGCTCTTGGTATGGCTTTATTCGTCCTTCTTGTTGTAGGACGCTTTATTAGTCTCTGGTTTCAAGCTTTTGTTTCAGGGACCCATATCTCTTTATTCAATATCGTCGGTATGAGCATGCGTAAGATTCCGCCGCGCCTTATCGTCGGTTCTATGATTAACCTCAACAAGGCTGGTCTTAAAGATATCACAGCAGCCGATCTTGAAACCCATTACCTAGCAGGTGGAAGGATCACAGAAGTTGTCCGCTCTGTTATTGCAGCTGATAAAGCCAACATCAAACTCGACTGGAGAAGAGCTACAGCAATTGATCTTGCAGGACGAGATGTATTCGACGCCGTACGCACCTCTGTAAATCCTAAAGTAATCGACTGTCCAACTGGCGCGCACCACATGATCTCTGCGGTTGCTCAAAATGGAATTGAACTTCTTGTCCGTGCTCGGGTGACTGTCCGCACTAACATTGCGCAGTTAGTCGGTGGGGCAACAGAAGAGACAATTATTGCTCGAGTAGGCGAAGGGATTGTCAATGCAATCGGTTCTGCTGAGAGTCATTATGATGTTCTCAAAAATCCCCAAAGCGTATCTGAGCTTGTCTTAAGTAAAGGGCTCGATGCTCAAACAGCCTTTGAAATTCTCTCTATTGATATTGCAGATATCCACGTAGGGAAAAACGTAGGGGCTGTTTTGCAGTCTGAACAAGCTTTAGCTGATATGAAAGTTGCTCAGGCAAAAGCCGAAGGACGCAAGTCTATGGCGATCGCTCTTGAGCAAGAATACAAGGCAAAACTTGTCGAGGCAGAAGGAAAAATCCCACTAGCTATTGCCTCAGCCTTTGAAAGAGGGCAGCTCGGTATTATGGATTACACTCGCCTCAAGAACATGCAAGCTGACACCACAATGCGCCTTGCTATTGCCACAGAGGAAGAGACTGTATGAAGATCAAAAAACTGATCAAAAGAGCCGGGGGCGGAAAAGCCCTCGTTATTCTTCATGAAATCCTAAAGCCGTTAGTTAAGCCCTCAGCTTAAATTAATTTCATCGAGGGTAGCAACAGTTCGCACTTCTAGCTTTGATTCGGCTAAGATAAAGTGCTGATTGCCGATCTGGACAAGATAGAGTTGCGTGCTTTGACTTAAGGGGCGGCGTTCAAGAATTTTGATGTTATTGCGTTGGTTGTTGAGGAAAGGGCGCTTATTGGCGAAAGCTTTTATAAGGTAGCCTGCTGAAACAACCGTTGCAATAGCAAAGACGAGGAGCCCTAAAGTTTTTATAAAATTTCTTTGATAGACATCGGTAGAAATTTCAGGGGGCGAACCCTCTGGTTTAGGGTAGGCCACAACCTCTTCTTGGTCGGTTGTGAACGTATCTTCACTCAAAAAAGTGGAATCCTCTCCCTGTAAAGGAAGAAATGAGAGCAGAATAAAAAGAAAAGCTTTTGCTATTCCCATGCTGCGTATTATCATGGATGGATGCAAAAGTGTAAAGCAATCTTTGCCACAGATATCGATAACACCTTAACTGATGAGAGACATCTTATCCCCGATGAGGTAGCATCTTACATTGCCCGCCTCTATGAGGAGGGGATAGGTATTGTTTTTTTGACAGGCCGAACCTTTTCTTTTGCCTACCAGAGCATGGAGAAGTTTGATTTCCCCTATCTTTTGGTGTTACAGAATGGGGCAGATATCTTGACAATGCCAGAGAAAAAAGTAACTGGGCAGCACTATCTCTCTTATGAAACCATCAAAGTTCTCTCAGATGTTTATAGAGATGATCCCAAAGAGTTTCTTGTATACGCTGGGTTTGAGAAAGGGGATTTTTGCTACTACTGTAAAAAAGAGTGTACAGACAAAATGCTCTCTTACTTCGAGCATCTCAAAAGATTAGTTCCTGAAGCGTGGAGAGAGGTAAAAACCTGGGATGAGCTCTCAGATATTCATTACCCTCTGATTAAATGTGTCGGCAAAAAAGAGAAGATTATCCGGATGCAAAAAGAGCTTTTAGAGCTTAATCTTCAAGAGAACGTTGTAGTGATTCGTGATGTGATCGATAGAGATATGCATCTTCTTCTGATTACGCACTCTGATGCCAATAAAGGGATCACCTTAAATAAATTGCGCCGTCTACATAATTGGACTTGTCCTATTATCGCTGCAGGGGATGATAACAACGATATTGAGCTTTTGCAAAACTCTGATATTCCTATTGCCATGGGCGATGGGTCCCCTGATCTTATAAAAATCGCTCAAATTGTGGCAAAACCTTCTCGAGAATACGGTATTATTGAAGCTGTAGAAGAGGCTCGCAAAAGGCTTAAGGTCTAAAATGATGCACGCAGAGTCTTTAGAATTCGGGAAAAAATTACAAAGTCCTCTTACAGGATATGTCCACTACTGTTTTGAAGATCCGACTTCTCGAGAAACTGTCCCTCTTTTTGAAAACTTCACCTTCGCTCTGGCCCTTTTACGCGCCAGAAGAACAGAGACCGTTCTAGAGGCTAAAGAGCTTTTACAAAGACTTCTTTCGCTCCAAACAAAAGAAGGGGGCTTCCCCGTCTACTTACACGAATACCCCCTCATCCGAAAACCTCTTGGTAACGTCTCTTTCCTCTTTCCTCTTCTCTATATCTACGAAGGGTATCATCATGTCCTGGGCAAAGAGATGCAAGAGCGTCTTGAGTCTGCCCTTAAAAACCTTCACAGTTAT
>CAZBHP010000088.1:0-7216 GCA_964491795.1 uncultured bacterium
AAACAGCGCATTGACTCCAAGGGTTGTAAGTTGCTGTAGGGGGGAGATCACTACAAATTTCCATAAGATGCTCCCTACACTGTGAGGTGAATCATTAGAGAAAAGAGCAAAAACTGCCATAGCAACGCCTCTGATCACATCAACCACAATGGTAACAGGGATAAGAGCGAGATTTACAACATACGCAACCGCTCCTCCAATATACCACAAGGCTGCCTTAAACGACCCTTCGTTCATTTTATCGAAACATACTTGTACAGGATAATGGACATACTCAAAAGTTGAGTGAATCATAGAAACCTCCTTCTTGTGTATGTGTATTGTATAACAGATAGTAAAATATTTACAATTTCTTAACAGTTTGCAATTGAATTTTTCTGTTGTTTCTGCAGTTTTTGTTCGCGTATACTATACCCAAGTGATTTCAAAAGTTGGATGTTTTAGCGAAGCGGACGCTCCAAATTTAAAGCAGGCAAAGCCGACCTGGAGGCGAGCTCCTATTAAAAATAGGGCGAGTCGAGAGGGCTTTAAAGTTGGAGATGTCAGTGAGGCTAAAACGCCAAGTTTTGAATCATCTTGGGTATACCTTGTATGTTTATTAAAGAAACTTACCTAACTGATGCGATCAAAGAAAAGATCTTTGATGGCTTCAAAAGAGATGCCATTTGTGCAACAGGTGTAGATGGTCTTGCTGAAGAGGCTGTTTCTTTTGAGATCTTTCACGATAAAGAGTTCGTAGGCGCTTTAGTAGCGCGTCTTTTTTGGGGACAACTCCACATCAAATACCTCTTTGTAGAAGAAAATTATCGAAAAAAAGGTGTGGCTCGCAAGTTAATAAACCATGCTTTGGAATACGGAAAGCAAAAGGGGTGCTCTTTTGCTTTTGTAGAAACAATGGATTTCCAAGCTCCAGATTTTTATAAAAAGATGGGTTTTACAATAGAGCTCTCCAGAGAGGGATACCAGCAAAACACAACTCTTCACTACCTAAAGAAAAACCTAAACGGATCAGACTCTGTAAAAAAAATAAGCCGAATAGGTGTGTATGGCATAATCACTAAAGGAAATGAGATGTTACTTGTGCGGCAAGAAGACGGGCCACATAGAGGCAAATGGGATTTTCCCGGCGGTGGTATAGAATTTGGTGAAACGGTTGAAGAGACCTTAAGAAGAGAGCTTTTAGAAGAAGTAGGGATGGAGTTTTCTTCTATGAAATTACTAGCTAATCTTACAGCAACTATTAATGTAAATGAATCAGAGAGGGGTTATTCTTATATCTTTCATCAGATTGGAATGCTCTACAGCGTAGAAGGTTGTCGAGTAATAAGGAGAGGCGAAAAAGGCTTGCTTTACCATGAGTGGGTGGATGTGCATAAGCTTACTAAAGACAAATGCTCAAGCCTCTTATGGCAGTATATAGAAAGGCTCATCTAAGGGTCTTGGTTGTGAAAAATAAATTATTACAAACGAGTCTTCAAAGTGATAAAGCTAAAGAATATTGCTTAGAATGTTTAAAAAAAGGGAATACTTTAGCTCAAGAACTAGCTAAGGTTCTCATTTTCGAACAGGGAAGTTTTTTTGCGATTACTTCGGAAGATGCAAATATTCCAAAAATCAATGATTTTTGGAGCGGAGACTTACTACCACCTCTTCCTTTAGAGGTGCTAAATTTTCGAGGTGTGGAATATCCGGCAAGACAAAAACGTAATTCTGCATGGGAATTAGCGAACTATTTAGAGCGCTTTCTCAGGGAAAATAAAAGTCTATGGTATGTGTTTGAAGATGTAGTACAGAATAGGTCGGATCCAAAGATCCAAACTATGGGGGCTAGGATCGGATTTTTTAACGAAGAAGTCTACTATTACGCTAAGAGCAATCAACTTTCGTTGGAAGAAACAGTCCGGTTGATCCACCATGTCGATGGGCAGTGGTATTACATGAGCCTTGTTACTAGCTATCCAGTCCAGACTGATGATATTGAGGTATTGGATTTAGAGACTCTTAAAAGAATAGCTGAAAAAACGGTTCATTTAGCTATAGGTGCCTACGATATGGAAGGTTACGTTTGTTGGGAGAAAGTAAACACCTAAATTAGACTTCTAGTTGTGGAAGAAGAGGATGACGTCGTCATCGCGGACGGGGTAGGTTTTACCTTCGATACGGACTTTGCCGGCTTCACGAGCCTGTACGCGCCCTCCGTAACGGATATAGTCTTCGTAGGAGATGACCTCCGCTCGGATAAAGCCTTTTTGGATATCAGTGTGAATAGCGCCGGCTGCTTCAGGAGCAAGCGAGCCTCTGTGGATGGTCCAGGCTCTGGCTTCTTTTTCCCCTGCGGTGTAGAAAGTAATAAGACCAAGAGATCCGAAGGAGACCTTAATTAGACGAGAGAGGCCACTTTCGGTAAGGCCTAGAGAATCTAGGTATTCTTTGGCTTCTGTGTCTGATAGGCCTGCAAGTTCTTCTTCTAGACGAGCACAGATAGGGACTACAGGGATGTTTTCTTTTGCTGCAAAAGCGCGCACAGCTCTTACATGCTCGTTATCCATAGAGGGGAGATCTTTTTCTGAGACGTTTACGCAATAGATAAGGGGTTTGCCAGTCATGAAAGGGTAGGGCTTCAGTGCTTCTCTTTCTTCGGGAGTGAGCTCGAGGGTCCGAACAGGTTGATTTGCATTGAGATGATTTTTTACTTTGTCGAGGGCGGGAAGGACAGTCGGTTTATCCTTCATGCTTTTTGCCCCTTTTTCTAATTTGGCATAAATTTTTTCTGCGACTTGCAAATCGGAGAGGATGAGTTCTAGTTGAATGATTTCAATATCGTGCAAGGGGTCAACTTTTCCGTGGACATGGATAACATTATCATCATCAAAGCAGCGAACTACTTGAACAATCAGATCCGTTTCTCGTATGTTCGATAAGAATTGGTTACCCAGACCCTCTCCTTCAGAGGCCCCTTTTACTAGCCCTGCAATATCAACGAAAGAAATCGTAGCTGGCACTGTTTTAAGGCTCTTCGATAAAGTAGATAATTTCTCTAAACGCTCATCGGGGACATCGACGATACCTACGTTTGGGTCAATCGTACAGAAAGGGAAATTTGAGGCTGCAATCATCTGTTTTGTCAGGGCGTTGAACAAAGTTGATTTGCCAACATTAGGCAGACCAACAATTCCACAAGATAGATTAGGCATAGATTTCCTCCTTAGATACAGCGGAAGGTATGAGTTTTATTAAGGGAAGGGTTTGGGAGGCAGATGCTTTCTCCAAATCTTCAATAGTTAAGCAATCCCGAAGTAAGAAAGGTCCTTGGCGAGTTCGAGTCAGAGAGGAGACACAGGCCCCTGATGATAATAATCGTCCCAAATCGAAGGCAATAGTGCGGATGTAGGTGCCTTTCGAAGCTTTAATACGAAGATCAATATAGGGGTATTCGTAAGAGAGAAGCTCTGTGGTAACGGTTACACGGCTAGGAGCTCTTTCAATCTCTTTTCCTTGTCGCGCTAGTTCATAGAGTTTTTTCCCTTGGTGCTTTTTTGCAGAGAACATTGGGGGGATTTGCTCTATGGTCCCTTGAAAGTGAGTTAAAGCTTCTTCAAGCTGTTGTAGAGAGGGAATAGTGGGATCTTGTCGTGTAATGGTGCCGGTTATATCGTAGCTATCGGTTTCAACACCCAGGAGAATGCGAGTTGTATATTCTTTATCGTGGGTTAGAAACTGATCTGCTTTTGTTGTGAAGGTTTTCCCTACAAGGAGAACCATAACCCCAGTTGCAAGTGGATCTAAAGTCCCACCATGTCCGATTTTTTTGACACCTGTGAGCCTTCTTAAGAGAGAGACCAGATAGAACGAGGTTTTGCCTTGAGGTTTGTCAATTAAAAGAATCCCTTCTTTACTAGGTTGCACCTTCCGCTCCTCTTTCCTTTTCAATCCGTTTGAGAAGGGTGTCGATTTCCATATATTTGTCGAGAGATGTATCGAGCTTAAAAGTGAGCGAGGGGAAGTAACGGAGAACGACTTTTTTAGAGGCTAAGACGGAGATGTATCCGGCTTGATTTTGGAGAATTCCGAGGATCTCTTCTCGTTTATGGACGTTATCCTCCATAAGGCTTACAAATACTTTTGCATAGCGCAAATCGCGGCTTACTTCTACACCGGTAATGGTGAGAAGATCTGGCAAAGTATGGCTTTTGAGGTCTTTTCGGATTACTTCGGAAATGACCTCTTTTAATAAAGAGTTAACTCTTTCAATACGGCGTGACGAAGGCATATAAGGTTATAGTTCTTGGTCTATGTAGGTAATTTCATAAGTTTTAATGAAGTCACCTATGGCAATGTTACTTGTTTTCCCGAGTACGATACCGCATTCAAGGTCTTTTTTAACTTCTTTGACATCGTCTTGGTGTCGTTTTAGAGAAACGATATTTACTTCCCAGACAAGCTCATTGTCTCGATAGATGCGAGCATAGTGAGAACGTTTGATAAGACCATCAACAACCTTACAGCCGGCAATGAGCCCTAGCTGAGACGATTTAAAGGTGGCAATTACTTTAGCTTCACCTACCAAGTTTTCTTGGCGAATCTTATCAAGAAGAGTTAGCATATGAGCTTTAACAGCATCTACTAAGTGATAAATCACATCGTTCTGAAGGATTTTCACTTTTCTCATTTTGATTAGGCTCTCTGCATGGCTTTCAATTTTGGTATGAAAGCCTAAAATGAGGGCATTAGAGATTTGCGCAAGTTCAATATCAGATTCTGAGATCTGCCCTACTTCTGCGGTGATAAAATTGATCTCTACTTTGTCGGTCGGAATATTTAACAGAGACTGTTTAACAGCTTCTAAAGAACCACCAACATCAGCTTTAACAATGATATTGAGGATTTTTCTCTGTTTTTGCGCCTCTTTTTCTTTAAAGAGGTGCTCAATATCTTTTGCTTTGCTATGGAGTAGCTGTTTTCGCTTCATAGAGGCTTTACGTTCTTCCGTAATCTTTCTTGCCTCTTTTTCATTCTCCATAGAGATAAATTCATTACCCGCCAGAGGAACGCCAGAAAGTCCTGTGACTTTAACAGCTGCAGAAGGGGGAGCTTCTTTTAAGGATACTCCATGTTCGTCCTGCATAGTTTTAATACGGCCGTACTCATACTCAAAGATGACTGCATCACCTACACGAAGAGTTCCATTTTGCACAAGGAGGGTTGCAGTAGGTCCAAGTCCACAATGAAGTTCGGACTCAAGGACAGTACCACGTGCACGCTCGGTAGGGTTGGCTGTAAGTTCTAGAATCTCAGATTGAAGAGCGATCATTTCACCAAGTTGCTCAATACCCGCTTTTGTTTTAGCAGAGCAATTGATAGTGATGACCTCTCCACCCCACGCTTCAGGTAGAAGCCCATGGTCGGTAAGTTCACGATAGATATTGTCGGCATTAAAGCCAGGTTTATCCATCTTGTTGATAGCAACGATAACAGGGACGTTAGCTTCTTTTGCTTTAGTAATAGCTTCTTCAGTTTGAGGTTTGATCCCTTCATCACCTGCAATCACAAGGACGATGATGTCTGTCACGTGAGCGCCGCGTCTTCTAATTTCGCTAAAAGCTTCGTGACCTGGAGTGTCTAGAACTGTAAAGCTTCCATGCTTAGTTTTTACTTGAAACGCGCCAATATGTTGAGTAATTGCACCAGCTTCTCCGGCGATTAGATTGCTCTTACGGAAAGCATCGATAATACTTGTTTTTCCATGATCGACATGGCCCATAATAGTAACTACAGGAGGTCTTGTCATTAGATTTTCAGCAGCGGTGCCCGAAATCTCTTCGTCGATCGATTTACCAGTGATTTGGAGGCGTTCTTTTTTAGAAGTGTCGATGTGTATAGTAACTCCGAACTCCTCACCAATGAGTTGCACAATTGTAAGATCTTCTAAGTCGTCGTTAATTGTTACAGGAAGACCTTGTAAAAAAAGTTTCTGAATCACTTCAGAGGCTTTTAATTTCATGAGAACGGCGAGATCTTTTACATTGACTGGTAAAGTGACACTGATTTCTTTAGGTCTTTGGATAGACTCAGGAGGTCTTTGAATCTTTTGTTTGCCATGTCTTCTACGTCTCCAAGACTCATCTTCCCCAGTGCGTAGACCGCTTCTGTCTCGAGAATCAAATACCCGGCTAAAAGATTGTCTTTTTTGCGTTTGGACAGGCTTTTTATTTTTATTGTCTTCTTCGAACTCTTTTTCACCCTTCTTTTTTTTCTTATCAACAGGTTCTTCTTCTTTTGCTTTAGTAGTTGCGGGGGCTTCTGAAACTACAGGAGCCACAGAAGGGGTTGGAGCAGGTGGTGGTGGAGCTGCAACGACTTCAGGGACAGAAGGCGGTAATGGTGCTGGAGGAGGAAGTTCTTCTACGACAACTGGGGGAGGAAGAACAGGGGCTTCTTCTTTTTTTAAGTCCTCTACAAATTGGGGAGATTTTTTAGCTCTGACTATTTTTGTGTCAGATTTTACATCCCCTTTTTGAGAAACAGCTGCTTGGCCAGAAGGAGCATCCTCTTCTTTAGGAGTCTCCTTTTTGACTTGGCTTTTCTTCAGGACAGCTGCAAGCTGCGTGTTTTTTATGTTGAATTTTAAGTTTTTTGCCAAACTTTACGTGCCTTGCTCTAAATTGTCTGCGAATTGATTTTTTACTTGTTCTAGAAGCTTATCAGCCATCTCAAGGCTAATATCTGCAAGCTTTGCAACTTCCTGTGTAGAAGTTTTAAGTAGTTTGCGAGGAGTATCGAGTCCTGCAGAAACGATATTATCTACCACAAGTTGATTGATGTCATTAATTTTTTCCAAAGGCTTGTCAAGCTCTGGGTCTTCAGATAGAGCGATTTGTCGTCGTAAAATAGTGAGTTCTTTTTGGTATTCACTCATTTTATGGACTTCAACTTTCACGCCAATAAGTTCAGAGGTAAGACGTACGTTATTTCCTTTTTTACCGAGGATAGAAGGGTAATCTTCATCTTCGATGACCAAGGTGACAATGTTTTCTTCTTCATTGAATTCAGCTTTTCGAATTTCTGATGGAGAGAAAGAGTTTTTCAATAAAACGAAAGTATCTGAAGAATAGGGGATGACATCGATTTTTTCGTTGTTAAGCTCGCGGATAATGTTTTTTACACGAGTTCCACGGACACCTACGCAAGCGCCTACAGCATCTATTTTAGGATCTGT
>CAZBHP010000089.1:0-7116 GCA_964491795.1 uncultured bacterium
TTCCACTTCGTTGCAGGGACAAAACTAACATAAAGGGCAATGCTTCGCTTGAAATCGGGAGGTTTTGCGGGCCCCGCAAAACCTGGGGCGGCACTGAAAGCGCGGCTTTCTGTGCCGCTTCCTGGCAGCTGTGCTATTGCTCTTTAAATTATCCTGCATATCCTACTAGCGAAGCTAATCCTACACATCCTGTTTTTCTTCTTTTATCGTTGATGTAGATCCTGTACATCTTGTTCCTCTTCGTTTAATAAGTGAAAAATTGGCTTGTGGATTTTGTGGAAATTTACGAGAATTGCGAAGAGTCTGTCGGTGGGATAGATGATAACAATTGAGAGGAGAAGATGAAAAAAGGGTATATCTTAGGCGCTGTGGTTCTATCTTATTTACAAGCGGGGTTTGGTGGACAGATAGGCGATTCCTACACTTACAAGGGTTGTGATCTAAGTAATAGAGACGATATGTTGGTGGCTGTGCCACCTGGAGTTTTGTGCGCTACAGAAGATGGGCCTAATTTTTACGTTGATGCTGCTTACACGTTATGGACAGCAAGAGAAGAGGGACTTTCTTTTGCAATATCTAATTGGTATACAGCTCATATACCAGAGGCTGATTCCTCTCCGGGTCAGGTTTTCTATCCTGATTGGAAATTGCGCTCTGGATTTAAGGTAGGAGCTGGGTGGTATGCTTGTCACGATTGTTGGGATGTGAAATTTTTATATACTTGGTTTAGAAATAAAAACAATGCGATGCAGGCAGCTTCTTTTGCAAGCACACAAGGTGTTGGAACTTGGTTATCACAAGGATTTACTCTCGACTCTGCTGCAAGTAGATGGAATAACTGGTTTCAAAGAGTCGATGGACAACTCGGTAGATCTTTCTATGTGGGACATTATTTAAGCTTTAGACCTTTCCTAGGGGTCTTAGGTGCCTTTGATGAGCAGTGGTTTGATATTGATTATGTCCGAACACCTAACATTGCTCGCACATGGCGTAACACTCAAAAGTTTTGGGGGATTGGGCCATATGCCGGATTTAACAGCTCTTTTGTAATGTTCCATAGTGATCAAACAGAGTGGTCGTTATTTCTCGATAGCGGGTTTTCTTTACCCTGGTCTCGCTTTAAAACCCATCAACTCTGGTTTGATAACAATGACCTTGTGATTGCAGACTACGGCAACACGTTTTGGACACTCTCTTCTATGTTTGAGTTAGCTTTAGGACTTCGTTATCAGTTCTTTTTTAACTGCTGGTGCCGTGATAGATCATTTACATTGCAAGCTGCGTGGGAAGAACAAATATGGTTTTCTCATAACCAGTTTAAGATCATTTTGGAGTCAGACACACTGCGCGGTAACTACGCGATGCAGGGATTTACACTCACTCTAGGTTTATCCTTCTAAATGAGGATAGGAATTTTTGGGGGCAGCTTTGATCCAGTGCATAAAGGTCATGAAACCTTAGTGCACCACCTAAAAGAGGCCCTTTCTTTAGACAAAGTGTTGGTGATCCCAACTGCAACCTCTCCTTTTAAACAAAATGCCCCACCCCGTGTCTCAGCTGAGGATAGGCTTGCTTTAGTAAAACTTGCTTTTCAAGATGACCCCTCTATTGAGGTGCTATCTCTTGAAATAGACAGGGGAGGTGTTTCCTACACAATCGACACTGTACGAGAAATTAAAAAAAAATATCCCTCGGATGAATTGTTTTTGCTTGTATCAGAGGAGAACAAAGAAAAATTTGGGTTATGGAAAGAGGCAGAAGAATTACAAAAAAATGTTACGGTGGTTTTTGCAGGAATTAAAAAATCTTCTTGTCAATACGGGGAGATTATCCCTATTCCACGCATAGATATCTCGAGCACAAAGATACGAAAAGAGGGTCCTTATGCCTCTCGCGACTATCTATCCCCAAAAGTTCTAGACTACATAGAAAAGCATCATCTATACTATTAGGGTATATGAGCACTTCTAAAGAAACTATAGTACAAAAAATTTGTCAAACGATCTATGACAAAAAAGGGCTAAACCCCCTAGCACTCTATATAGGCGAGATTTCCAATGTGGCTGATTACCTGATCATCGCAGAAGGAAATGTCGATCGACATGTGAGCGCTATTGCATATGATATTATTAAAGAACTTAAAAAAGAAAATATTGCCCCTCATCACGCCGAAGGGTTACAGACAGGAGACTGGGTTCTCCTCGACTATATCGACATTATCGTCCATATATTCATGCCTGGCCTTCGCGAAACCTACAACTTAGAGCGACTTTTCTCTCAAGCAAAGATTATCCCTGTCACGATAGTTCCCTCTCTTGCCCCTGTGATTCAGCAGTCAGAGGTGCATAGGTAACATTTAAATCTTGCAGCGGAAGAGGATATGAAAAAAAGAGTTGTCATTACGGGAATGGGCTTGGTTTCTTGTTTTGGTCAAGAGATTGAGGAATTCTATAAAAATCTTTTGAATGGCAAAAGTGGCGTTCAAGAGATTCAGAGCTTCCCCACAGAAAATCTCCCCACTAAATTTGGAGCGCCTGTTCAAGGTTTTGACCCTGAGCTTTATCTCGATAAAAAGCAGGCAAGAAGGGTAGACCCTTGTATTGCTTATGCGATAGGAGCCGGTAAAAGGGCGATTGCGGATGCCAAACTTGACCTCACCAAGATTAACAAGGAGAGGGCAGGGGTTCTTGTCGGCTCTGGTATGGGGGGGATGAGAGTCTTTGTCGACGGTGTGCAGACGCTTGTGGAAAAAGGAAGCAAATGGGTAACTCCATTTTTTGTCCCTTATATCTTAACGAACATGCCAGGCGCTCTTTTAGCGATTGAATGTGGCTTTCAGGGGCCGAATTATTCGATATCGACTGCTTGCGCAACTTCGAATTACAGTATCTATTCAGCGGCAGAGCATATCCGTAAAGGTGATGCAGATATCATGTTAACGGGAGGTGTTGAAGCCTCAATGAATCAGATGTGTTTTGCTGGCTTTAGCTCCATCAGAGCACTCTCTCGCAATAATGAAAATAGAGAACAAGCCTCGCGCCCTTGGGATAAAGAAAGAGATGGCTTTGTAATGGGAGAAGGGGCCGCAATTTTCGTGCTAGAGAGTTTAGAGCATGCATTAGAGCGTGGAGCGACAATTCTTGCAGAATATAAGGGGGGATCTGTTACCTGTGATGCCCATCACATGACTGAACCACGCCCAGACGGTGCTGATGTTGCTCGTTGTATTCAGCTTGCACTAGCGGATGCTGGCCTAAAGCCAAGCGACATTGACTATATCAATGCTCATGCAACTTCTACTCCTGTGGGAGATTTGTGTGAAATTAGGGCGATTAAAAAAGTATTTGAAAACCATTTAGATAAAGTGCGTGTGAATGCAACAAAGTCGATGATAGGTCACGCTCTCGGTGGTGCTGGAGCTCTTGAGTTAGTTGCAACGATCAAGGCAAGTGAGACAGGAATGGTTCATCCAACTATCAATGTGACGCAACCCGAAGAAGAACTTGCAGGGATCCATATCGTCCAAGATAAAGCTGAAGCTTTCCGTGTTGATCATGCGATATCTAACTCTTTTGGATTTGGTGGTCATAATAGTGTGATCGCAGTTTCTCGGTATGTGCCATGAGAAAAGAGAGATCGTATGGAATTATTCCCGTTCTTTTTGAAGAAGAAAAAGTGTCAGTGCTTTTGGTAAGGCATAAAGCTGGCTGGTGGGGTTTTCCTAAAGGCCATCCCGAAGAAGGGGAAACGCCAGTAGAAGCGGCAAGCCGTGAATTACAGGAAGAGACAAACCTTCAAGTAGAAAAGATCCTCTTACCAGAGCCTTTCCTTGAAAGTTACCGCTTCTTACATCAAGGAGAATGGATCGATAAAAGTGTCCATTATTTTCTTGCCACCACAAAAAATCCAAATGATATAATGGTTGATGACCGTGAAGTGGTAGAGGGGAAATGGACCCCTATAAAAGAGGCAGAAGCTCTTTTAACTTTTTCTGAGGGAAAAGCCATTGTCAAACAAGTAACACCAATAATTTTGGGGTAAAACATCATGATGAGTCGTGTAGCTGTCAGAAAACAAGAACAGGTATGGTTAAAAGATATCGGAATTGCTTTTGTGGCAAGTATCGTGATTGCCCTTGCAGGCGGTTTTACAATTCCCCTTCCTTTTACGCCTATCCCTCTTGCGCTGCAGTGTCATGTTGCTCTTCTAGTTGCGGCCATATTAGGCCCTAAAAGAGGGTTTCTAGCTATTCTCTTCTTTTTAGCAGAAGGGGCGATGGGGTACCCTGTTTTTGCAGGTGGCGCCTTTGGAATTGCCCATCTTCTAGGACCTAGAGGTGGATATCTTTTGGGCTATCTATGTGCAGGGTTTTATGTAGGTCTTTTACAAGAGAAGAATACTGAAAGAAGCCGAGCTCTTTTATTTAGAAATATGCTTTTTGGAAACCTCATCGTCTATCTATTTGGATGGGCCTATCTTTCAACTTTTATAGGAATGGAGAAAGCGCTGATCTTGGGCGTAGCGCCCTTTCTTATAGGAGATACGTTAAAACTACTCTTCTTTACAAGATGTGGTGAGCTTTTTTACCAGCGTGTAACACGGCCTTGAAGTGAAGGATGTTGGTGAGAGCTTCTAACAAGTCTTGCAGCTGCAGCTTTCGTAACTCTTCCTGTCTCTTTAGTATCGGTACGAGCCTGGGCGTCAAAATGCTTTCTAGGAGCAGGTTGATGTGCATCCCTTAAAACTCTCTCAGCTACTCTAGCTGACGTAGTATCTCTTTTATGCCCTCCGCCCCTGACAGGTTCACCTGTTATAGCCGGCTTATGCTTTGAATTTGGGTCTATTCTACCCATAAGTTACCTCCTGACAATGTGTAAAAAAACCATTCGTTTTAAGTAATCTTTATAAGAATATTTTTTTTAAGTCAACAGCTAACTTGTCAGGTGTTTTTTTCTAACAAGGCAGGTTTGGTCTGCTTATTGGAGGAGATGTAGCCGAGGCGCCATTCCTCACGGTGAATGAGGAAGAGGCCAAAGAGAATAATAAGTGATGAGAAAAGGATTGTGGGGCTTGGTCTTTCGCCAAGGAGGATCCAGCTGTGGAGAGAGGCAAAGAAGGGGGAAAGAAGCCCAAAGAAAGAAAGAAAGGTCGCCGTATATTTTTTGAGGAGATAGCCATAGAGGTTATAGCACACGATGTTTGAGATAAAAATAATGGCTATAAGAGACCCAACGAAAGGGACCGCTCCTTGAGGGTCGACAGGGATAGGTGTCCACGGGTCGGTAAAAAAAGAGGTAAAGAGTGCCAAGGCGCCCCCTAAGCACATGCTGACGCCGTTGGCTAAGGGAGGGGAGATTTTGTCATTTTTGACCAAGACCCTAAGTAAAATCCATCCATACGTAGAACAAAGCACAGCTCCGAAGACCGCAAGTTCTGGTAGAGTAAAGAGATAGAAGGTGGTAAAAAGACCCTCTGAGCCAGTCTTTTCTAAGATAGGCGGAATAAAGCCAATCATCCCAACAAGCATCCCCACCCATTTCCAAGGGGTCATTTTCTCTTTAAAGTGGATATAGGAGAGAAGAGCAGAGAGAAAGGGGGTCAAACTATAGAGGAAGCAGGTCTTGGCAGCAGAGAGATGGGTAAGGCCCCAGAATTCTAAAATATTTGTAATATAGACGCTTAGAAAAGCAAGAACAGCTAAAGAGAGGAATTGCCGTTTGGAGAGTCTAGGGAATTGCTTCTTATAAACGAGGAAGCCTACCAATATCAGTCCCGCAACCAACATCCGGACACCGGTAACAAATACTGGATGGCTGTAAAGTAAAGAATATTTTCCAAGAGGGAAAGCCAGTGACCAGGTGCCAAAGAGGAAAAAGATAAGAAAAATACCCATACCCTTAAAAGTTTAACAGGTTTCTCCTTACATGCCAAGTTTTGAAAAAGTCGTTATTTTTATAAGAATATAAGTGATTTATAATTTTAAAGATTGTTTAGTCTTATAGTTAATGGGTATAATAATTTAGAGACTATAATAGTGAGAAAAAAAGACTGTGATTGGCTTAGGAGAATCTTTTAATAGGGTAGAGCGCGGAATTTTTGCTCTCAATTATACCCCTCTTCAAACCAACTCCACAACCACACTAGAGCGTGCGCGCATTATTGTCCTCCCCGAAGCGCATTATCTGAAGAGTGATATGGAGCGAAATGCTTGGATCATCAATAAACTCTGGAGAAGGGGAGATGTTGTTTTAGTAGAGTCTCCTCAAGAAAACTTAGAGTCTTATTTCCAAACCGAGTATGTAGGACGTCCAGTTACTCTACACGGCTGGGACTGCGCTGAGTCAGATGCAGCTTTACACCGCGCTAAACAGCCTTTTTATGATTTAAGAATCAGGGCCGATGCTTTAAATTATTCTGGAGATGAGTTTAACCGTTTACTAGTAGAAGCGATTAGAACCTGTCCTGCCACACAAGTTGAAAAAGACCATTTAGTACGCCGTCTGACAACTATTAACGAGCAGCTCCCAGTAACGAGAAGGAGAGGTGAGCTTTCTTGGAGAGTATTGTTCACCTTTTCGTTAATCCGGTCGATTGAAAATTTCCACGAAAGAAATGGCGAATTAGGAGCGGTTTACGAAAGAACCTTTTCGGTAAGGCAGGAAAAACTGATTGATACCTGTCGAAGGTATGCTTCTGATCCTGCTAATCCTACTAGAAGGGTTTTTGTGATAGCAGGAGCATCACATGTGTTACGAGATAGAGCCTGGGGGGCGCCATTTTTCAATAGAGGGGTAGATCGCTTCCATGAGTTTTTACGAACTTATCCCTCTGTGATCTTAGATCATGACAGACGACCAACATGGGCTCTTCGCCTAGATGTAAAAAAGGACTTCACTCTCTTCAAGGTTAAGAAGACAGTCGCTGCCGTGATTTCTAAAATCCAGCTTCTGATAGCTAGGATATTGGCTTTTTTAAGAGAAACTCTATAGTCTTTTAAGTTATAAATTACATGTTTTTCGAAGGATGCGCTCTTATTTTTTATCAGACCGAAGGTCGACGTCAAAGAAGGCCGCTGTTACAAACAGGGCCGATGCAGACGGATGAAAAATAAGAGAT
>CAZBHP010000090.1:0-6983 GCA_964491795.1 uncultured bacterium
TGCTGCAGGATCAACTGCTACCGGTTGTGGAACAGGAGCTGCGACTGCTGCAGGATCAACTGCTACCGGTTGTGGAACAGGAGCTGCGACTGCTGCAGGATCAACTGCTACCGGTTGTGGAACAGGAGCTGCGACTGCTGCAGGAGCAACTACTACCGGTTGTGGAACAGGAGCTGCGGCTGCTGGAGGAGCAACTACTACCGGTTGTGGAACAGGAGCTGCGGCTGCTGGAGGAGGACCTGCGGCTGCTGGAGCAGCAGTACCTGCCACTGGTTGAGCAGTTAGAACCTCTCTACATCTTATCCATTCTTGGGGTTCTTGATACACAGGGCGGTCATTGCGATTTCTATGTGTAACTCTATAGGTTTGAATCGTGTTATCAGTAACATCAAGATTAAAACTTAAGCTAATTGTGATATCTCTTGCAGTATCACATACATATACATAACGGTGATTAGGCGCTTGATAATAGTAGTAGAGAAATCTCTCTCTATTAGGCGCAACAAACTCAAAAGGACGGCTTCTGTTTGGCTCCTGTCTAAACACGTAGGCGAGAAACTCATCTTGTGAGCCAAAAGGCATTGCTCGATCGCGAAGGGGCCTAACTGGGTGGAGCGGTACTACTCTACCTGGCATTAAAGGGGCAGCTGGTGGCGCGCCTACTACAGGAGCTGGCGCGGGATGAACAGGATCCACCCCTTGTTGTGGAGGAGCGATTCGACCAAGTTCAGCCAATCTTAGCATCCAATCTTGAGGAACTGCCCTAAGTATGGGGGTGTTTCTTCCGACTCTAGCAGTAGCGATTTGATTTGTTCCATGTTGGATTTGTAAACTAATTGTTTCTGCCGTAGTCTCATCTTGAACCCACACATATCTAGGAGCAGATGCATCTGTTTGAGCAACCGAACATCTATAGACATCTCTCTCCGTTTGCGGCAGTAAGATTCATTGGAGCACGTCGTGTAGGACTTTCTTGAAGCACCCTATCAACAAATAATTGCATTTCATGCTGGAGAGGCTGTGCTGGCAAAGCAACAGGGGCTATCCTTACAGCTGCTGCAACGACATCTACTTGTGGAATAACAGCAGCTACTGCTGGTACTGGCGTTGCTAGTGCTGCTACTTGTAGCACTGGCACTGCTACTGGTGGCACTGGTACTGGCTGTGCTGTTGCTGCTACTGGTGGCATTGGTGCTACTGGTGGTAGATTTCCAATAGGAGGGCTCCCCTGCCTAACAATGGTCCACATACGCAAAATCCAATCTCTTCTATTAAAGAGCAAAGCAAGAGGAGCTCCAAAAATAAGGGCAATTAGACAACCAATCCTTTGAAGGATGTTATATCGTTCTAATGATGGGGGCGTAGTAAGTAAGGGTGCTCTTATTCCATGAATAGGGGGTCTCACGATTGCTGCCATAAATTCCTCATTTATATTTATTTAATTAAAATTATAATACAATTGCGCAAAACAAATCCAAAACAAAATTTATTTTAATTATAAAATAATGATTATATTTTTAGGATTAGTTGAACGAGCTGCCACCCCGCTCATTCAAAGCTCAAGTAGAGCAGCCAATTCATCAAAAACTCCCCCAGGTGTGAAGGAGTTTTTTTAAAGACAGATGTTAGAGAACCGCGGCAGCGAGAGCGGCTAGTGGCGATCTCTCGGTTTGACGGAAAAAGATCGAGCCGAAAAGATCATGGCGCTTCATCTTACCAACCAAATAGACAAGCCCATTTGAATCTGCATCAAGATAGGGATTATCAATCTGCGTCGGGTCACCTAAAATGACGATTTTTGTATTTTCTCCAACCCTTGAGATGATAGTTTTGAGCTCATTAGGAGAGAGGTTTTGCGCTTCGTCAATAATAAGGAAAGTGTTAGCAAATGATCTACCACGCATGTAGGTGATCGCTTCCACTTGGAATTTTTGACTCTCGACGATCCATTTTTTTGTCTCGTTGCCACCTTTCGTTTCATTTGATCCAGCACAGATATAATCGAGGTTATCAAAAAAGGGAGCAAGCCATGAGCTTAATTTCTCTTCTTTACTTCCGGGTAGATATCCTAAATCGCGCCCTACAGGCATGATTGAACGGGTGATGACAATACGATGATAAACCCCTTCATCAAATACTTTGCGTAGTGCGGTGGCGAGTGCAAGTAAAGTTTTACCCGTTCCTGCCTGACCAATGAGTGTTACAAGTTTTATGTCATCGCGAAAGAGAAGATCTAAGGCACATTTTTGCTCGATATTACGAGGTTTTACACCCCATACATCCGAGATCGATTTCAAAAGAGGGACGAGAGCTTTTTTGCGAGAGTCGACTTTGGCAACACAAGAGGAATTCCCCTCTCCTTTAATGACACAATACTCATTGGGACACATATCTTTTGGTAAAGGGATCTCTCCTTGAACATAAAATGTGTCGATCACACTTTTAGGCATTTCGAGATAATTGATCCCTCTATGCAGCGTTTCAAAAACTTCCCGATTGCTTTTATAAGAATGTGTTTCGATCCCCAGAGTTTCTGCAAGAATTTTTGTGACAGGATCTTTAGAAAGAAGACGCACATCACTACCCTTTTCTTTCAAACTCACTGCTGTAGTAAAGAGATGGTTTCTTACACGGTCGGGACCGTAAGTTGCAGAAGAGTTGTTTTTAGTTTTTTGCTCACTATTGAGAATGACTTTGAGCACTCCACCGTGTTCTAAAGGAACCCCTTCGCTAATATCCCCTTTTTTAGAAAGTCCATCGATAAAATGCATAATGCTACGCGCATGCTTTCCCATCTGGTCACTTTGGGTTTTTTTACGATCTAGCTCGTCTAGGACGGCGCTTGGGACTATGATTTCGTAGTTAGGGAAATGTTGGATTAAATCTGGATCGTGTAAAAAAGCGCTTGCATCAATAACAATCGATGGTTTGCTCATGAAAACTCCTTAGGTTCTATTATAGGGATTGGAGTGCCGAAAAAACGACTAAGCCCTATCCTCCACAAAACACCCTCTTTGCAATGATAAGGGGACCAAGTGTGTGGGGGATAGGGCTTACATCTAAGTTCGAGCTTGATGCTTATATCTCCGGCAAACTCCAAATTTTCTTTATGCAGCAGGCAATAATTGTAAAACAATATATTTTTTAAAATATTAAGTATATTACTTTTGTAAAAAATTCAGCAGATAGATGATCCGAGTGCTAAATAGGTTGACACTAAGGAGAGATCTGCCCTATAATAAAGCCTAGAATAATAAATAGAGGTGCTCTATGAAGATCAACGCCAAGATATTAAGTATCCCTCCTTATATTTCTACCTCCTGGGATAACGTCTCCTCTCTCCAGGTGGACCCTCAGACTGGAATCCTCCATATATTCCTTCAGAACAAGCAAAAAGTCTCTATTCCCGGCTTACCAGGGCCTTTATTAGAAGGGGTCTTTCAAGCCCACGCAGACTTTTTAGAACACCCCACAGCTCTTACACCCCCCCTCTTCCCTATATCTGGAGGTATTTTACCTACTCCCCTCATACCGGGCGCCTTAAGCATCGGCATTTCTGGCGGACCAGATGGTCTGGGTGGCTTTTCTGGGGCTATGCAACACGATTTCAACCAAAAAGACACACCCCCCCTTCCCAAAGAGATCCTTCAAAAGATCGCCCAGGTAGCTAAAGCTCTTGGACTCGACAGTGAAGCTTTTACAATCCCCCTAAGCGAACCTCATTGCAACTGTCCCTACTGCCAAATTGCAAAAACTCTTCATCAACCCACAGCAGAAGAAATCACCCCCGATATTGATAACACACTTTCTTCTGATGCAGTAAATGAAAAAGAGTTGGCATTTAGAGAATGGGATGTTGAGGAGAGTAGCAACAAACTATACAAAGTCTCCAACCCCTGTAACGAACAAGAGCAATACCAGGTTTTCCTAGGACAACCAATCGGTTGTACGTGTGGTAAAAACAACTGCGAGCACATTCTCGCTGTGTTGCGCTCCTAAAACTTTCTTCTCTCTACAAAGTCTCGGCAAACTTTGTGTGTCCGAGACTTTTTTATTTATACCGAAAGTAATTCAAGAATCGGTTTTTAGCTGTGCCATGCATCTCAAACTTTAGAGTTGCCAAAACTCGCCCTATTTTTAATAGGGGCTCACTTTGGCATCGGCACTGCCTACCCTAAATTTTGAGCGCTGGCTTCGTAAAAACACCGATTCTTGAATTACTTTCGGTATAAAAAAAAGGCTCTTGTAGGAAAAATCGCGACCTTCTAGAATTACGTTTTTTAGTTCCTAGAGGAGTTGAAGTCCATGTATTCATTTATGAAAAAGTCAGTGGTTATTGTAGGTGCGTTGACGTCAGTGCATCTTTTTGCTGCAGACTCTAGAAACCCTTCAACAGCAAGGGAAAAACAAGTTACTAACGGAGCAAAATCAACTGTTCCTCAAACTCTACCCATTGAAGACTCTCTTGACGTAAGAGCAAGTGTAGATTCCGCAAAAGCCTCTCAGCCGCAAAAATCGGTTGCGACTTACAGTGCTTCAAACGTAGACGGCAATTACAAAGCATTTACTGGGAAAATTACAGGAAGTGGCGTTCGCATGAGACTGACTCCTGATGGAGACAGTCCCGTTGTAAAAGAATGCCCTAAAGGTGAACTTATTGTAGTGACTGGTGAAAAGACAGACTTCTTCGCAGTTGAGCCACCAAAAGATTTAAAAGCTTACATCTTTAGAAGCTTTGTATTGGACAACGTAGTAGAAGGAAGCCGTGTCAATATACGTCTTGCTCCTGAACTAAATGCCCCTGTAATCGGCTACATGAATACAGGCGATCAGGTAAATGGCACGATCAGCGACAAAAATCACAAGTGGCTTGAAATCGCAATTCCTAAACACCTACGCTTTTTCATCGCAAAAGAATTTATCGAAAAAGTGGGAGGCCCAGAGCTTAAAAACACTTATGATAAGAAACGTGACTCTGTGGTTCAACTCATGGACTCTGCTTCTCTTCTTGGTCAATCTGAAATGATGAAGCCTTTCCAAGAAATCGACTTTGAAAGAATTTCAGAGAGCTTCACAACCGTGATCCATGAGTATAAAGATTTCCCTGAATATGTAGAGAAAGCAAAAGGGAAGTTAATGGAACTCCAAGAGGCTTACCTACAGAAAAAATTAGCTTACTTAGAATCTAAAGCTTCTCGTATGGGAAAAGATTTCCATGCAAAAACTGAAGTAGTCTCATTAACAGAAGAAGCCGACAGCACCCCTAAAGATCGGATGAAAATCTGGGAGCGTGTAGAGGAATCTCTCTACCTTGCTTGGGCAGCTTCTCACCATCAAAAGACGATGAGCGATTTCTATGATGACCAAAAAAGAGAGTCGATCAAAATCTCTGGGATTGTAGAGCCTTATAACGATCTAGTAAAACAAAAGCCTGGTAGCCACCTCATCCGTGACCGTGACATGCCTAAGGCTTATCTCTACAGCACGTTCGTCAACTTACAAAACTACGCGGGCAAATACGTCACCTTGACTGTGTCTCCAAGAGCGAATAACAACTTCGCCTTCCCCGCCTACTTTGTCTTTGACATAGAGCAATAGTCCCTCTCTTAAAAGAGTCTACCCATAAGGATCGAAGGTCACCCCTTCGATCCTTTTTCTTTTGTATTACAATATGACAGGATATGCAGGATCGCCTGTGGCGATAGGATATGAAGGATGACAGTTATAGTCTTTTAAGTTATAAATTACATGTTTTAACTCGTCTGCATCTCTTATTTTTCATCCGTCTGCATCGGCCCTGTTTTTAACAGCGGCCTTCTTTGACGTCGACCTTCGGTCTGATAAAAAATAAGAGCGCATCCTTCGAAAAACACGTAATTTATAACTTAAAAGACTATAAAAGAACTTCCTTCTGACGAAGTAAGGATTAGGGATTGCAGTTTGGCAGCTCGTTAATCCCTATCCCCTATCCTGCATATCTTATTGCCGCAGGCAAAAATCCTGCATATCCTGTTTTTGTTGCAGTTTAGATCTGCACGCGATGTAAAAATTTATGGAGCGTCTTGGGGAGGGAGGGATTCTAGGACAGGCTCCCCTTCGCGGGAGACCGTTTCGATGAAATCGATGGTTTCAATTTCGACATCACCTGCTGCCCCTAAAGCCTGGAACTTTCGGGCAGTTACAAGAACACGGCGCTCTAAGGAACCAATTGTTTTATTAAAGCTTTCAACAGCTGAGTTAAGAGATTTACCCACATGAGCAAAATGTTTAGTCATATCATTAAGACGCTTGTAAAGCTCATGTCCAAGATCGCTAATTTCTTTGGCGTATGTAGAAAACTTGTCTTGCTTCCAACCATGCGCAACTGCTTTGAGAAGGCCAATGAGGGTCGTTGGAGTTGCAATGATTACCCCCTGTCCAGCACCTAATTCAATCAGAGAGGGGTCAATTTCAAGAGCGGCGGTAAAGAGAATATCCGCTGGGAGAAATAGAATGACAAATTCGGCAGAATGCTCAAAACTCTGCCAGTATCCTTTTCTTGAAAGCTGCTGTATGTGTGTACGCAGTCTTCGTGCATGGTCTTTCAGTCTCTCTTCTTTTAAAAGAGGATCTTCAATCTGGTTAGCCTCTAAGAAAGCCTCAAAAGGAGCTTTAGCATCGACGATCACAGATCTATTGCCTGGAAGACGTATAAGGAGATCTGGTCTTACCCTTGATTCTTCTGTGCTACCAACTGGTTGTTCATAAAAATCACAGTAATTGACAAGTCCTGCAAGCTCTACAACCCTTTTTAGCTGTAATTCGCCCCACATACCACGAATTTCAGGCTTTCGCAGCGATTTAGCAAGGCTTGCAGTCTCTTGGCGTAGCATTTTTTCAGATTCTAGCATCGCTTTGATCTGTTCTTGTAGCGCCTCTTTCTCTCCCCTTCTGTCTTTTTCAATACGATGCATTCCATCATCGAGTTTTCCTTTCTGCTTTAG
>CAZBHP010000091.1:0-1894 GCA_964491795.1 uncultured bacterium
ATCTTAATTGGTTCGCTCAGTGCTAAGGGCGAATAAGTAGCCAACCGGGTTTTAATTCCAAGCGAAGCATTGGCCCTTAGAGTTAGTTTTGTCCCTGCAACGAAGTGGAAGGGACAACCCAAGGCGAGATATCGGAAAGAGAAATCGCTTTTTATCGTGAGGAATCTGTATTTGCTACGTGACGAGCGAAGTAAGCCCAGGCTTTGCCGTGGGCTTAAGGTAAAAAGCGATTTATCGCACCGAGATTCCGCTCAACTGGAGTGCAGAGGGCTATGCGGGGACCGCAGCCCTTTGCATTAAAAAACTCTTCTCTCATAAGTTTATAAAACAAATAACTCATAAAAATTCTATAAACTAGAGATACCAAACTTCAGAAATATGAAGCTATTTCTGAGGTTTGGCATTATACAGAGATTGAGAGAATGCAAATACAATAAGGGATAGCAATGAGAGGGAGAGGATTAAGAGATTGCCAAATCGGGCAAACGGGGGCATCCAATGATAGAGAGAAACTTTTGCAAAAAGCGCTCCTTTTGCAAATTCTCCTTTTTGATCTATCTCTTCCATAGAGGCTATAACTCGACCAAAACTGTCTACTGCGCTGGTAATCCCAGTATTGCAAGCTCGAAGAACAGGAACTCCGTTTTCTACAGCGCGCAACCGACCCAGGTTAAAATGCTCTTGTGGCAATCGTGAAAAAGGAAACCATCCATCATTAGTAACGTTGACAAACACCTCAGCTCCTCGAATACGCCCTTCTCTGATTAAACCAGAATACCCTTCTTCATAACAAACAGAGGCTGCCAGAGGAATGATTCCTTGAAATATTTTTGCCTCTTTTCCATGAACAAAAAAAGTAGTGATTCCGTATTTCTCAATAAATGAGCGGAAAAAAGCAAAGGGCATATACTCTGAAAGAGGAACGAGGACCCGTTTGTCGTATCTTGTCCCTACATGCCGAAAAGGCATAAAGTGAAAAGCTGCATTGTAATGTTCTTCTTTCTCTTCTGAATGATCCAAAAGACCGATGACAACTTCACTCTTATAGAGATTTGAAAGAGCCTGGGCCATATAGGCATTATTGACAAACCATCTCTCATCTCTACCCTTCACTGCGAATGGGGCTGCAAGAGGAGGCAAGCGCTCTTTTTTATGTAGAACTTGATCAAGAGCTAGTTGTAAAGGGATGTTATGGAGATAAGCTTCTCCTGGGACTGCCACTTCCGGTAACACGATCAAGTCGATCTTTTCTCCCTCATGTTTTTCCAGATACGCAAAAATTCTCTGCCACTGTTCAAGTGGCCTTACATAGTGATTTTCTTTCTCAGGGAAACTCCATTTTTGCTCCTCTGTAAGTCCTGTCTGGACAAGAGCCACGTTGAGTTTTTTTCTGCTTTGGCTACTTTTTTCATGAATTCCTAATTGGAAGGCTCCAAAAACACAAGGAACTATAAGCAAAACAATCCACAAAGAGAGATATCCTAAAGATCTCTCTTTTAAAGCAATAACCCCAATACTTGCTGTAAAAATAACCCAAAAAGAAAGACCATAGACACCAAAAAGAGAAGCCCATTGTAGAGGATAGATAGAAAATCCCATCACAAGACCTACTGTATTAAATGGGAATCCACAGACCATATAGAGACGGCTCCATTCTAATAACACCCAGAGAGAAGCAATTGCAAGAGCCCTTCTTATTCCAAGCTCTTTTTCATCTGACAAGAAAAGAGAGAGAAAAGAGAATTGGATAGCAAAAACAGATATTACTAAGAAATAGAGAAAAAAAATGACAAACCCATGATAATGAGTAGTTGCAAGCCAAGCAAGTTGATAGAGTTGCACGCCTGCATACCAAAGAAAAGCGTAGAGAAAACGCTTTTTCCTTTCATAGCGA
>CAZBHP010000091.1:1904-6689 GCA_964491795.1 uncultured bacterium
AAAAGCTCCACTGTAACCAAAAAAATAGGAAAGAGCACCAAAGACAAACGGACGATCAGGCTGCCCTAAAGCAACTGTTAGAATGGTAGCTAAAAATACACCTAACCAAAAAACCTTAAGTTTTTTATCACTTTTTAGGTTTATCGCAAGACTTCTCTCCACGTGGAGCTCTCTCCCTTATCTGCCCTCTCCCTAACGCCAGTAGTATAAAAAGACCTCCGATAATGGAGAGATTTTTTAAAAAAAGAACTAGAGAGCGATTCATAGCCTGTCCATCTAAAAACCAAAAGTGGTGATAGAGAATTGTCACAGGAATAAGATGTAATAAGAGCAACAAAGCCCCCATTCTCACCTGGATACCAAAAAAAACGAGAATTCCGCCTAAAAGCTGGAAGATAATCCCTAATATTGCCCAAATCCGCACGGAGGCTATAAGGAGAGGGAAAAGATTACCCGCCTCATCCATATTTCCTGCATAAAGCTCCCAATTAGAAAGAACAGAGACAAAATCGGCCTCTGTGTCCTCCCAATTAAAAAGGGAAGCAATACCTAGAACAATAAAAATTAAACTGAGCATCATTCTGCCCAGGCCAGCCGTTAAATAGGCTCCCATACTCATAGAAACTTATCCTTCATACCCAAGTAATTGCAAAACTTAGGTATATTTAATTCATACATACCCAATATTCATTAAATCTGCTAAATTTTTCCTGTTTATGATATCTAATTTCCAAAAAACACACATTCTAAACATTCTGGCAACGCTTGATCTAACCGCAGCGCGCCCCCTGGATCTCTCCTTAAATAAATACTTTAGAGTAAATAAAAATATCGGTTCTAAAGATCGAAAAAAAATCTCTGACATTATTTACTGGCTTGTTCGATGGAAAGGGCTAGTTGATGCCCAGTTAGAAAAACCTACCTGGAAGAGTCGTCTTGAACTCATAGAAAAAAATAGTTTTGACGCACTTCTAAATAAAAAAGATCTTCAAGACCATGAAAAAGTTTCTTTCCCCAAAGAACTCTTTAACGACCTGTGTAAGCGTCTTGGTAAAGAAAAAGCTATAGCTTATTGTAAAGCAACGAATGAACCTGGGCCTATTACGGTAAGAGTCAACACCTTAAAGACAACCCGAGAAGCGCTATTTTTGGGCTGGGAAGAACGTTATAACATCTCTTTATGCAAAGAGTCGTCTCGAGGAATCACCTTCCACGAAAAAATCAATTTTGCCGAACTGCCAGAATTTAAAAAGGGACTTTTTGAAATCCAAGATGAAGCAAGTCAACTCATCTCTTTGCTTGTTCAAGCAAGCCCAGGTGATGAAGTCCTTGATTTTTGTGCAGGCGCTGGTGGGAAAAGTCTTGCTTTTGCAGAACGCCTCGAAAAAAAAGGGCAGATTTATTTGTATGATGTCCGTCATAAACCTTTAGAAGCAGCTAAATTGCGTTTAAAAAGAGCCGGCATCCAGAATGCGCAAATTCTTTTAGACTCCAAAAGTCTCAATCGTTTTAAAAACCGGATGAATTGGATTATCACAGATGTTCCCTGCTCAGGATCAGGCACATGGAGACGCAACCCAGATCAAAAGTGGAAGTTTACCAAAGATAAACTCGCCTCTCTTCTTGAAATGCAAAAAGCGATTGTAAAAGAAGCTCTCTCTTATTTACATCCCAAAGGATCGCTTGTCTATTCTACTTGCAGTATCTTTTCTGAAGAGAATGAAGAACAGATCGAATATTTTCTTAAAACTCACGATTTGGAAAAGAAAGCTCCTGCATTTCAAAGCTTTCCAAGTCCGAACGAGATGGATGGCTTTTTTGGCGTCGTCTTGACTAGAAGAACCTAGTACCTTATCATGTAAACAACTTTCTTTTTTTCTTATGCATACGCTTTTTTTTGCCTTTGTTTTTTTAGCCTACTCTCTTTCTGCAAAAGAGTCCCTTGAGATTTCCATACTCAGTCCGCATGGCTTACTTATGAATGCTGAAACAGGCTCCATTCTTTTCGAAAAACGGGCTTATGATCCTGTTTATCCTGCCTCAACTACTAAAATTGCAACTGTTCTCTATGTCCTTAAACATGCCTCAGACCATTTAGAGGACATTTGCATCTCTTCTCATGAAAGTCTTAAGACAGCCTCTGAACAGACAAAAAAACGGCTTAAACTCCCCTCTTATACTCTTGAGAGTGACGGCTCTAGTATAGATTTGCAATCTCATGAGGCTATTGTTCTTACAGATCTTTTACGCGGCGCTCTTATTTCTTCAGGAAATGATGCCTGTAATGTGCTAGCAGAACATCTTGCAGGTGATATTCCGACGTTCGTTACAAAAGTAAACGATATGGCTTTGTCTTTGGGATGTCTTACCACCCATTTTACTAATCCGCATGGCCTCTTTGACGAAGAACATATAACCTCTGCCTACGACATGGCCCTTTTGACTAAAGAAGCTCTGCAATACCCCCTATTTAGGGAGATGATTAGATCTACTTCTTTTTATCGCCCCCAAACTAACCTACAAGGAAAAACTGTCTATCCTCAAACTAATCAACTTTTACAACCCGAAAGCAAGTATTACTACCCAAAAGCAATTGGGGTAAAAACAGGGTACACAAGACTTGCAAAACACAATCTCATTGCAGCAGCCACTAATGGCGAGCGGTTTTTAATAGCTGTCCTACATCAATCACCCTCTTCACCTGCCCGCTATGAAGATGCTCTTCGTCTTTTTGAAGCCGGTTTTTCTGAGAAAAAAAAAGAGCGTCTTCTCTTCAAACAAGAGGAAACCTCTTTTCTTAAAAAACTGCCAAAAACGAATTACCCACTTAAAGCAGAATTAAAAGAGGATGTTTTCATCTCTTTTTATCCTTCTGAAGAACCGGTAATTCATGTCGAACTTGTTTGGGAACCCCCTTCTTTCCCTATTGAAAAAGATGCCCCTGTGGGATCTCTTCTTGTTCTTAATGAAAAGAATCAAAAGATTTTGAGAGCTACTTTGCATGCTCAAGAAAGTGTTCAAAAACTGTGGAGCTATAGACTATCTGAAGATATTATTCCCCTTCTGTGGAGAAGCCCTATCCCCTCTGTCGTTTTACTTACCCTCTTTTTAGGACTATGGTTCTATCGGAGAAAGAACCTAAAACTTACTTAAATCTCTCAGGGAATTGCTTGATAATTCCTTCAGTAAGAGTGTCCGCTATGAGAAGTGCCTGTTTGTACGCCTCATCATACACCTTAATATCATCGGTCCATTTCTCTCTTAACCGGCTGTTTATCTCTGCTTGAGTAAGAGAGAGGTATTTATACAGCATGTTTTGGAGAACTTTTTTCGACCAATTTGGGTTGAGCCCGCTAAGAAAGATCGCTATCTCATCGGCATTCTTTCTCCATTTATCCGAAATTTTTGTCGACTTACTTCTGTTTTTTTCTTTAGCGGTTTTAACGACCTCTGAAGCAATCGTCACATGCTCTTTCATAAGTTTTGTAAATGTTTGACTTACTCGATCTCCATAATAAAGCCTAAGCGATCTCCCCATTTCTTCTTCATTTTTTAACAGTCTCTTTTTTACTGCAGCTGCATCTGGAAGATTGGCTAAAGAACTAATGAGATAGTTTCTAGTGTAAAACACCTGATCTTCCCAAAGCTTAAGCATTGTCTTATTAAGAGAAACAGCACCTGGATTGCAGGGGCTAATTGTTGTCTCTGAAACTACAGGTGGAGGATCGTTAGATACTTTTGCGCAAGAAGTGCTTACAAGCATCACAGTTAGCAATATAGCATTTGTTACACTTGCTATATTTATCAATCTCATTTTCATAATCACCTCACACGTATCTTTTTTAAGTATCATTAAAACAATTTTTTAGGCAATTTATTATTAATAATATTAAAAAATAAAAAATAATAAATTATGATAAAACCTTGGTGGTGGTATTTCTATTTACCACACGCAGATATAAAAAGCCTGATTCACCATAATCCAACCACAACTGCCTTTATAGAAAAAAGACGCTTACAAGCAGAGCAAAAAGGGGAGTTGTTTTCTTTAAAGTGGTCATGGATACCTCTAGAATCTGTCTCACCTTACTTTATTAGCGCTGTTGTTAAAGTAGAAGATGCCCGTTTTTGGACACATAAAGGGATTATGTGGAGAAACGTGTTTTTCGCATTACGTGCAAATATAAAGTTAAAACAAATGAAGTACGGCGCAAGCACAATTACACAGCAAGTAATAAAAAACCTCTACCTCTCCCCCACTAAAAATATTTTCCGAAAACTTCTCGAGTGGATTCTTGCTCGAAAATTAGAACGACATCTCTCTAAAAAAAGAATCTTAGAAATCTATGTGAATATTGTGGAATTAGGACCGCAAATTTTCGGGATTGAAGAGGCGGCAAAACATTGGTATGAATGTTCAGCTTTGAATTTACAACCACAACAAGCGGCACGCCTGGCGCTCTCGCTCCCCGCTCCTTTAAAACGATCTCCAGATAAAAAACTCCCATCTCTTGATTTCATTAGCAATCAACTTGTCCTTAAAATGCACAAAGAAGGGCTTTTAAAACAAGAACATGTGCGCCAAGCGCTATGGACAGGAACATAAAAAAACCTCATGGATTCAGATCCATCTAAACTTTTTGCTTTTTTCCACTTTTCTCCGCGAGGCTTTGGCTGTGGTAATTTTAGCCAAGGATACCTAAAACCCTCTGATTACCCTCCTGAAGATTGTTTTTGTTGTCCCGAAGGTTGTTGGTGCTGCAACCAATGCGGCTGTTATTTTTA
>CAZBHP010000091.1:6699-6961 GCA_964491795.1 uncultured bacterium
ATCCACCTCCTAAGCCTCCCTTAACTCCATCACCGCCTCCCCCTACTACACCTGCCCCACCTCCATCTCAACCTCCCGCACCACCATCTCCACCACCTGCGCCACCCCCATCTCAACCTCCACAACCACCAGTACCTCCTTCGCCGCCTATACAACCCCCACCTTCAATACCTCCATCTCCACCTCCCCCCACTACACCTGCCCCACCTCCCGCCCAACCTCCCGCACCACCCACACCACCTCCTGCGGACCCGCCAACTCA
>CAZBHP010000092.1:0-6706 GCA_964491795.1 uncultured bacterium
CACAATTACAACGTATCTGCCTAGCCAGGAAGACTCATTGTGGGTCTTTACATCCGCTGCAATCGCATCAAATTTTGACTTCAAAGAATCTGAAACAACAACACTCATTATGCCTCTAATCGTTTATTATTATGAGTTTATTATAGCATAGTTAGAATTCTATTTAAATTAAAATTTTAACGTAATATATGTAAGTGGTTCATTTTGAGTTAATTATGGTGTATAGTTTTATTTAGAAAAATCGGTAAAAAGGGATATAATTGATTTTAGGGGCCCATTTTATGGGGTTTGGGGAAGGTGGCATTTAGGAGCTTAAAGAGCAGTGGGTTAATGGCAATGGAGATGAGGGAGCAGGCGACAATGAGGTTATAACCGACATCAGACATAAGGCCGTATTTGATGGCCTCTTCAGTCAGGATGAAGGAGAATTCTCCAATCTGGGCGAGCGCTATAGCAACGATGAGAGAGGTACGAAGGGGGTAGCGGAAGAGGATACAGATGAGAAGGGCTACTAGGGGCTTAAAAAGGATGATGATGGCAAGGATGCCTATAAAGAGGGCAAAGTGGTGGGCGATAATGCGGGGGTTGAAAAGCATCCCCATGCTCAAGAAGAAAATGGCTACGAAGACATCTTTAATAGAGAGGGAGTGCTCTAGGGCTTTAGCGCGCCTTTTTGTCTGTCCGATCAACATCCCTGCAATAAAAGCGCCAAGAGCAACAGAAATCCCAAAGAAGATGGTCGAGCCTACGGCGATGCAAAAGATAAAGGCAAGAAGGGAGATGGTAAAAAGCTCATGAGATTTAGTCTTCTCGGCCCTGGAAAAGATGTAGGAGATCGCTTTGGGCCCTACTACGCCTAAAATCACCAGAAGAAGGATCCATTTTACTAGGAGCGAGCCAAAAGAGTATAAGAACATATTGTAGGAGAAGTTTGCTTCATGAATGATCTCAGCAAAGAAAGGAAGTAACACTAAGACAAATACGGTAAATAGGTCCTCGGTGAGAAGCCAACCTACGGAGATATGGCCCTCTTCTGTAGATAAAAGGTGGTTATCGGCTAACATGCGAACGAGCACTACCGTGCTTGCAACCCCTATAGCAAGGCCTAAAATCACCCCCATCGACCAAGACCATCCAGACGCTACCATGATGAGTGTGGCTATAATCGTTGTGAAAATCGTCTGACCTAGTGCTCCTGTTAACGCAATCGATTTTACTTTTAGCATCTCTTTGAGTTTGAAATTTAGCCCGATCCCAAACATCATCAAGATAACGCCAATTTCAGCAAGAGGTTTAGCTGCTTCTATATTAGCTACAAACCCGGGCGAAAAAGGGCCAATCAAATACCCAGCTAAAAGATACCCTAAAATAGGGGACAATTTGATGCGCATAGCCAAGTAACCTAAGATACTTGCGAGCACAAAACCAACCGCTAACAAAAGGACAATAGTAAGAGGGTGAGAGTAAGATAAATTACTCACATCTAACGGGCTGAAGAAATTTTGCAGAAGATAACCCATTCTTGCTCTCTACTTTGATATAGTCAGATGAATGGATTAATTATAAATGATAAAAAACAAGAGTGGATGGCAAAAGGATTTATACTGAACGACTGCCAAGCTGCAATCCCATCCCTTCAGGGCTTAAGTAAAGCGGCCAATTAATCAAGTAATTCTTAAGAAATAAGAAGAATTCCTCAAGCACGGCCGAATAAACCCAATGCAGGAGTTGGCGCAGGACGAGCAAGCTCAACCCGAGCTTCTGGACGCTGTTGTAGCTGAGCAATATAGTGACTTGCATGTCTTGCTTGATCGTTATAAGCTTCGGAGAGTTGAGGTAAAGAACCAGTAAAGGTGTTCTCAATCGAAAAACCTAGAAAGCCACCGGCAACTCCGCTAAGAAGAGCACAAAATATAATGCTAGCAATGTTAAGGACAAGGGATGTAGAGGGCGGTATTAAGAAAGAAGCTGTAAGCGCTCCTGCCACTAATAGTATACCAACAGGAATTAATACAACCGGCTTTGTCAAAAAAGACATTATTTGAGACTTGATTCTAATCTCTTTTAAAATTCTAATAGCGACGGCATTTGTAAGAGTTTCACTATGCTGCTTGTCTCTCACAGCCTGAGCTAAATCCAACCTAAAAGGAGAAAATGGTCTGATTTGAAACATAATGGAAGAATGGGATTGAATAGTAATAGTGGTCATAAATTACCTATTTTATTTAGATGCTATTATTATTTCATTGAATAGAGTTTATTGTCAACGAAGTTGCTGTAAATAATTTTTATTATAAAGTTAGATTTTTATTTATTTACTGGGTCCCACTTGTAAATTTTACTTTCAATAATGCAGGTCCTGTAGAGCCAAGGGTCCTTGTTTTCTCGGATGAGGCGATCGAGTCCCTTGGCTATGCCTAAAAGGAGGCCATGGCGTCTGATGGCTAATAGCATATAGCGGGAGCTTGTGGGACGAAAGTTACTGCGTGATCCATGAAGGGGTGAAATAAAGTCTTGATGGAAGAGGATTGTCTTTTCTGCGGCTTGGCTTAAAGGATTCGAGGTGGGGGGGGCTGTGGACAGGGTCTTTTTGGGAGGGATAAGATCGGTATCTTTACCCCAAGGCTCAAAATATCCAGGAGTTGCTACTAAAAGGAGGGGTATAAAGAGGGGAAGTAAGAACCTAAAAACCATAATTTAACTGCAAGAGGGGATAGAGCTTACTTGAGCGCATAGCGGGGTGAACTTTTGATTCATAAAGACGTTCGTTGTAAAAGAGTGCTGCTTCTTTAACTCCAACAATGCCCCCAAAATACCATCCCATTTCAAAGCCTGTGGTGATGACAGCTGCCGGGATGTTTTTTTCCTGATAGAAGTAGTAAGCTGCACCGATGAAAAGGGAGTTGAGACAAAAGGCTGTAAAGGCAGACTGTTTTTGGCCCAGGTAAAGATAACCTGCTCCGGGCACGAGTGCATTGAGACAGGAGGCGGTAAATGGATTTTTTTTCTCGCTATGAAAATCGAGGAGGATTTTTTTAGCTGAGGTTTGGAGCGAAATATACTCTTCTAGGTCAGCTGTTGAGATGGGAGATTTCTCGTTATGCTGTACGGTTGTAATCTCTTCTCTAAAGAGGGGATCTTCTTCTTTTTTGATTTGAAGGGCAGTAAGCTCTTCTTGAGATGTTGTGTCCGAAGCTAGTTGTTTAAGAGCCTCTAGATCGCCTTTAGTGTAAGCAAGGGTAAAGGCCATCTTTTTTCCGTTGTCGGGATAAAATGTCGCAAGCGTTTGAAGGATCCAGGCGGCTCGTTCAGAGTCTTTTGTCTTTTCATATGCCTCTGCTAGGATCACTAAAAGGTCGTGAAAAGCGGGAAAGGAGGTGTTTACTTGTGCAAGAGAAGAGTTTTCAAAAGTATCTACAACTTCTGTATATTTTTTACCGAGATAATAGCAGTAGAGGATGCCGTAGTCGATTTCTGCTTTACGTGGTAAGTTGCCTTGGGGGAGGAGAAGCCTTGCCCGTTTAAGGGCAGTAATAGCTGCGTAGAGATCAAGCTCTTCTGCAAAAAGATGACCGATACGAGTTTCATGGCCCCAGGGCTCTTTCAATTCTTCATCGCTGAGAGGGGCAAAAGAGAGGGGGAGGCTACGAATGTATTTGTCCTGCACAGAAAAATCGAGGTGGGGATTGGTAAGCCACGTAGTGTTTAGACATGAGGTAAAGATCAGTGGGAACAGCACTACCAAATATCTTTTTCTTCTACGGAAGAAGTCGAGAAATGTGTGAGCGTGGTGCAATATCAGGTGTGCTTTCTCTTTCGTCATCAGGAGCACGGAGGACCTCCAGCATTTTGTGGTAATCTTCGGTATTAGAGAGCTCTTTGCTTCCAAAGAGATCTTCTTGCGATTTGGTAAGTTCACTGTAAAATTCTTGGCTAGGGATGATGTGTGGTCTAATGAACAACGTTGTGTGAGACTGTCCTTTTCTGATTTTGGTTAAAGGCGGCCCCTATAAGAGGAAGACCTCCAAGGCAAGGAACGCCAGAGACTACTCGTGTGACTTGGTTACGGATCGTACCACACAGGATAAGGAAATATTGATCAAGCATGCTGACTCGTGTCTGTGCACTTGTCTTACTTGTGCGGATACCGTTTAAGGTGTTCGTAGAGACGGTAGAGTCATTGCCTTGATTGATCTCTTCGGAAATTTCTTCATCAATTTCTAAAGTAATCAGTCCATTATCACCAATAATGGGGGTAATGCTTACGGTCACGCCGATGTTGCGGTATTCAAGGTTAGCATTCGTAGTCTGGCTCAAGCCGCTTGTAGTGACAAGAGATCCGGTAAAGGGGACGTTATCGCCAGAGAAAATTTTAGCGTTTTGGTTATCCTGGGCAATAATTCTCTGAGAGAGGACAACTGTTGTGTCGGCATCTGCTTTGAAGGCGTTAAGAAGAGAGCCTATAGAGCCATAAGATTGCCCTTTGTGCCATACGATATCGCCAATTGCTCCGAGAAACCCACCTGGCATAGGGGGGATATTTTGACCGGTTGGAACATTCGTTCCTGTGATGTTGTTAAAGTTTTGTGGGAAGCCCTGGTTACCGTCAGTAATCGGGTAATTGCCAAGACCCCAGCCTAATTTATTATTTACTTTCCCTTGAGAGCCCCAGCGTAAGCCTAAATCAAATTGGTTTGCAGTTGATGTTTCTAATACAAGGATTTCAATAAATACTTGCTTAAGAGGGCGATCGATCATCTCAATGAGTTCGCGTAATCTCTTTAAAACATCGGGATCACCTGTGGCGATGAGAGAATTGGTCATTTCGATCCACTGAACCGATTGGATCGCTGCAATCAGAGGGGCATTTTTAGCTTGGTTTTTCTGTTGGGCAAGGTCACGGCTAATCATGTTGAGAGCATCGACAATACCAGCACCCGATTGGTTTTGTAGTTTAACTACAAGAAAACCTGTGTCATTAATCATCTCCATCTCTTCTTGGGAGACATTTTTACCTGCAAACGTAGAGCTTGTATCAAATTCCTTTAAAAGATCAGAGACTTTTTCGATCTCCTCGGGGGTGCCTGAGACAATAATTGTATTGGTTTGATTGACATAGGTTAAGTGTTCAATCGTTTCATTTAGGTTTGTGTCGACTACCCCTGTGGCAGCAAGATGCTCTTGGAAAGAGCGGACCATACGGATGAGCTCAGGTCCTGGCACAACTTGCGGTTTATACATTTTATAGGTAGAAGCAACCCTTGTTGAGGTAGCTTTAGGACTGTTTGAGACATCTAGATTTGTGAGGAGCTGCTGAATCTTTTCTAGATCTTCAGGAGTCCCTGTAAACACTAATGTATGAGAATCTTTGATGTAACGGCCACCACGGACTGTACGGAGGAGGTTTTGATCTTGAGAGACTGCTACAGAATCTTGAACTAATTGTTTGAGTTGGGAAAGGAGATCTTGCGGGCTTACGTGTTGCACTCTATAAGAGAGGAAGTTTGAACCAGGTACGATACCACTTTTGGCGCTTTTCATATCCATAGAATCTATGGAAGAGATCATCTCTTTTACTTTGGCCAGATCTGCTGGGGAGCCAGTGAGAAAGACGCTACGACCGTCAGAGGAGGCCTCTGCTGTTTGCAGAGTTTGGACAAATGAGGGGGGGGTATTTTGGAAACGAGCTAATTTTTGTGCTGTGTCGTGCAAAGTTGCAATCACATCTTTAGCCGATTTGTGCATAAGAGGGACAAAAATGACAGTCGTTGTAGCTGCACTCGGTGCATCGTTTGCCATGATTAGTTCTTGAGCTTTTGCTAAATCTTGAGGAGCTCCAGACAAAATAACAGTGTTTGAGTGGGTCATTGCTTGTGCAGATTCTAGAGTATGGACCAACCCTGCAGAACTGTTTTTATCTTTGGCAAGCTTTTGTGCAGTCTCTTTAAGAATTGTAACGATGTCGGGAGCAAGCCTTGTAGTCAAAGGAATAATCAAAGAGTTTTCTTTGTCTAATTCACTAAGAACTGTCTGTAGTCTTTCAAGAGAAGCCTTATCCCCAGTGAACATGATTTGGTTGGAAGCTGGAAGGAGTCTTGCAGTCTCTAATGTGCGCAAAAATGAAGGGTCTGAGAGATCATTTGCCCGTAAATTTTTTGCCATTTCTTCTGTAGCTCGCTTTACATCGGAGGGAAGAAGAGTTTTTGGAGCGTATAAGACAAATTCTGTGCTGGGAGAGGCCTGCGTAAGAACTGACTGCGATTTATTGGCCGGCACATCAAAAGAGACTAAGAGATCAGAGAGCTCTTGCAAAGCCTTTGGTGAGCCGCTAAAGAGTAAAGAGTTACTCGATTTGATCCAGCGTATAGAGTCAATTGCAGAGACAAGTTCTTTATTAGGGGAATGGGTGCTTTCTAGATGATCTGCTAAATTGTTAAGAGATTCGTGGATCTGCTCTTCACTTGCTTGCTTGATGTTATAGATTAGAAAAGGGGTTGAGCTGTTAAGCTTGGTCGCTTCCTTATCAACTTCAGCTAAGATAGAGTTTGCTTTCTCGACTAAAAAAGGGGTGGAAACGATGTAAATAGAATTTGAGCCAGGTTGGCTTAAAAGATCTATATGATTTGTCCCCGCCATAGGGAGAAGGATCTGTTTGCCGAGAGCTACAAGATCTTTTGCTTGGATGTTTTTTGCTACATAGATCCCT
>CAZBHP010000093.1:0-6692 GCA_964491795.1 uncultured bacterium
GTCCCCAGCCTCGCATAGAAATTATAAAAGGGCCCCAAAATTTTCCAAAGATCTCTTCTCTTTGGTCGACCTTTATTGCGTACAAAGCCAAGAGTATAAGTTCGCTTTTAAGGATTTAGGGGTTCGTGAGGAGAAAATTTTAGTCAGCGGTAATGTGAAATTTGATGCGAAAGAAATCTTATCACACAGCATTTCTTTCAAAGGCTTTAGAGAAGAGAGGAAAGTTGTAACTTTAGCCTCTACTCATGAGCATGAAGAAGAGATGATTTTAGAGGCCCTTAAAGAGATGAAAGAGAGCCTTTCTTTTCTTATAGCTCCAAGACATCCCAGTCGATTTGCCGTAGTGGCAAAGTTATTAGAAAGAGAGAAGATTCCTTTTCGGCGCATAACAGAAGAAGGGGATGGATCTGAGCAAGTGGTTTTAGTAGATAGGATGGGTGTGCTTGATCAGTGTTATAGACTATCTCAGGCAGTGATTGTTGGAGGAAGTTTTGTAAAGCATGTGGGAGGGCATAATATCTATGAACCGGTCCGTTTTGGTGTTCCTGTTCTTTACGGACCCTACATGTATAAACAAACAGAACTTGTAAACTCTTTGCAAAAACATCACATCGGAGAGCAGGTAGAGCTTTCTCATTTAAAAGGAGCTTTAGAGCGTCTTTTGGACACTCCGGAAGAACAATTAAAATACCAAGCTCTTCGCTCAGAAATGGAAGGGGCGACTGAGCGTTCCTGGGCAGCAATCAAAAACAAAATCTTTTCGAATTTAGAGAAGGGTATTGTAAGAAAATAAACCATTTGGTAACATTCTCGTATTAATTTTGCCGCGGGGTGGAGCAGTTGGAAGCTCGTTGGGCTCATAACCCAAAGGTCGGCGGTTCGAGTCCGTCCCCCGCTATTTTTTGTCGAGTAAAGAGGTTTATCCTCACACCGTATTCTAGGCGGCTTAGCTCAGTCGGTAGAGCAATGGAATCATAATCCACAGGTCGCTGGTTCGAGTCCGGCAGCCGCCATTAGGTCTAAGATGGTGTTAAAAAAAGTAGCATTACCCCTTCTCATAGCTTTTCTTGCAGTAACCCTCTTTTATTTTTACAAACCAAAGCCAGCAAAACTCATCAGTAAACAAGAGTTTTTGCAATTCTGCCAAAAAAATCCTTCCAAACTCTATCAAGATATCTTTATCCAAGGTGAGACTGTCCTGAAAGGGGTGAATATTTGTGATACTAGATATGAATTGATTAGGCCTATACTAGAGAGCTATAAAGGCACTTTCTCTCTTTTAGATCTTGGCGCCGCTCAAGGGTATTTCTCTTTTAGGACTGCCACAGAATTTCCAAAAGCTCGCTGTGTTATGGTCGAGCACAGTAATGAGAAAGAAAGACCTTACGAGCACCATCAAGATATGCTCTACCAGTTGTGCCACTTAAATTCTGACCTAAAAAATGTCTCTTACCTCCACAAGAAAATCTCCCCCTCTTTTTTGAAAGAATTAGGGAGAAAAGAGCATTTTGACATTGTTCTCGCTCTATTAGTTATCCATCAAGTAGATGATTCTATGGAAACGAGAAGTGAGCTTTTAGAAACTCTTCTTAAGCTTGGGGACAATGTCATTATCGAAGTGTCTAACGATGTAGCCCCTGAACTTTTAGTCTATGTTCGTGATGAACTCAGTAAAAGTAAAACCCATACCTGTGAATTTTTGGGTGAAGTCGATCGCTATTACAACCCAGAGACAGCCTATGGAGGGCTATATCCTCACGGGAGAGGGTTGTTTTATCTCTTTAAAAGGAGATAAAATTATTTATAGTCTTTTAAAAAGGTCATATGCTTTTTAAAAGACTTATAAACTTGGGTCTTTGACTACGGTTTCGGCAAAGTGGGCCACAGCATCATCAAAACACTTAGTGTTCTTTTTTATTTTAGCTGGGTCAGTTTCTTTAATACGGCGTGTTTGTCCATACCATACCAAATCTGCAAGTCTCATGTAGGTTGTGTAAAAAGCAACAAGTCGCTCATCTGGCATTTCTTTTTGAGATGCATATCCATCATACAAAGAGGTGACAAACTCAGTTTCTGCCTCTTTTGACATGTCTTGATCTACAGCATCGTGGTGAAATTTCCAACGAAACCTCAATAGATCAGCAGTACCATCCATCAAAGGTTCACCATCGAGCCTTTTCGAAGCATGCATTTGTCCAAGATCTATAAGAGTTACAGAACTTGTTGATGCATCGTAAAAGATATTTCTTAAATGGGCATCACCATGAGCATACGTATAAAAAAGATCAACCAAAAGTCCATCAGCCTCTATCTGTTCAATCTGTCGTTTAAAATCATCTAAACCAAGAGATTTTGAAGCAAGAGCAGTTGAAAGACTTTCAGAAATGAACCCGTTAGCCAGGATTTGGTCAAGTTTTTCTCGATACCTTCTCAAGTTGTCTTCTGGGATTTTGCCCGGTGTAGTTGATCTTCTCGCAGAATGTAATTCTCCTAAACTCATTCCTACGCGTCTAAAAAGCTCTATCCCAACAGCTGTATCTTTTAGCGGTGGAACATATGAATCGGCTCTTTGACCTTGAGCTTGTGTAGTAAGTAATAGGCCCCATTCTTCACCTTCTCGATCAACAAAGCGAGCGCATGCTAGAGGAGTGATAACAGAAGTATGTCTTAGGCGTAGACCTCGGAGAAACTCTAGTGCAGAAACTTCGGTGATAAATTCATGAGGAATCTTACGAGGAGTTCTAAAAGCCTTTACTACATAGCCTGTTTCGCCACCATCTATGATAAAAACAGAGTTGGAAGAGCGTCCTGCCAGTCCGAGGTCAGCAGTATTTTTAATTCTAAAATCTAAAGACGAAGAGATATTATCATTACAAAAATGAACAATAGCTGTTCCTAAATCTGGAGTCTCATAAGTTTTAAGATTTGCGCAAAACTCGGTTATGACCCTCTCTTTTCCCTCAATTTCTGCTTTTGGCGAGGGGGCGGTAGGATATCTGCGAGCGAAGTCAAATAATTCTTTTAATTTGAGGGAGGTGGCTTCATATTCAATTGGAGGGGGAAAAGAGCCTAAAGGGTGAGTTACAACAGTTAAAGCAAAAGCTGAGCTTCTTAGTAAACCTTCCATAAAACACCAAATTTTTTATTATTAGATTGCAATATTATAATAGATCTATATTTCTAAAATCAAATAAAAAGATCTATGCTGATCGGATCTAAAAAGTAAATTTTTGAACGACTGCTAAGCTGCAATTCCATCCTTTAGAGCTTAAGTTAAGCGGCCAATTCATCCAATAATCCTTACTTCGTCAGAAGAATTCCTCTGACGGCGGGCTTGCACAGAAAGCGGCAAACTAACTTTCTATGGAAATGTCCAAAGTCGAATCTTCCTTCTTAAGAAAGAGGTTCTTTTAATCACGATCAGTATAGTCCTTGATTTCACCGCTATGGTAAAGCCACTTACCGGATACTTTTTCGAAGGTGCTTTTTTCGGTAAAAGAGACATCTTGATCGCCTTGAGAGAGATCTACAAAGAAAGTGACCGTTGCATGCTCGGATTGTTCTCGTACTTCGAGAATATGGAGATTTTTAAATTGAGTATGTTTGGAAAATTGAGAAATTTGCTTTGACCAGAGGGCTAGATCTTCCAGGTAATGTGGGTTTTTGCGATGGGTTGTAGAGATGATATAAGAGGGGAGGTCGAGAGCGTAGGCTGAGAATCTAGAGCGCATTAATTGCAAAGCGGTAGGCGGTAATGCCCCGTCATGGAAAGGTTTGCAACAAGTTTTATAGTAAAGACCACTGTTACAGGGGCATATATCTTCTTTTTGCATATGCCCAGTATTTTAAAGAACTTGAAAAATCTTTAAAACTTAAAAATATTTTTAAACTATTGCCCCCTTGAAAAGATGATAAAGCCTTTGTTACACTAATAGGGAGAGTTTTATAATTAAGAGTTTTTTAATAGATGAGCGTTCACGCACCTTCGTTAGCATCCCTTGCTCCGGTAACTTTGGCTCCCCGAGAGGAAAATCGGGTTGAGACTGTATTCCCTGCTCATAGAGAAGGGGGGTTTTGCTACAAAAAATATTTACTTATTGGACTTGTAGCTAGCGTTGGGGCTGCGATTCTCTTTTCTATCTCTACTTGGGGTTTTGCTTTAGCAGCAGGAGTTGCCTTTTGGTATTTAGCTTCATCTGCAGTCATTGTGTTAAATAGCCTTTTAGCGGATACGTTTGCAGCTGATGTAGTTCACACCGTATACGCCATGATGATGGAAGTAAACTCTGTTATCGCCTCTGCTGCTTTGTTCCCCTTCACCCTTTTTAAAAAATATCATGGCCCTCATCCCAATCTAGAGGGAAGGCCCATAGCGGGTAGGCCCATTTTATTGATCCATGGCTATTTGAGCTACGCCTCTACTTGGGATTTTATTAGAAGTAAACTTGCAAGAGAGCGCTTTGGGCCTGTCTATACCATCAATTTAGGTAGTATGGGTTGTATTAGAGAGTACGCAGAAAAAGTGAAACAAAAAATTGCCCAAATTCACGAGCAAACGGGTCGGCATGATATAGATATTATTGGGCATTCAAGAGGCGGACTTGTTGCGGCTTACTATGCGACTAAGAAAAAAGATCCCGAGACACAAATCGCTCATCTTATAACTATCGGAAGTCCTTTAGCGGGAACTCATGTTGCTGATCTAGGTTTTGGGGCAGATGTAAGGCAGATGCGTTTAGACTCAACTTTTCATGCTCGAATACGTAGAAGATTGCACGCTAATCGTGCAGGAAGAGATACTTGCATTTGCCATATCGCGGCACAGAGGGATATAGTAGTTCCTTACGGCAGTGCTCTTATGCGCCAACATAGGCATCAGCTGGTATTACCAGATATGGGGCATTTGGGCATGCTTTTTTCTACACGCGTTGCGGATCAAATCGTGCATTGGTTGCGACCTCATCCTCCAGTCCAACCTGTTGGAAATCCTTAGAGAGATGAAACAACGGCTTCTGGCGCAAAATGCAGAAGCCCTTCGATATCATTGCCCTTATCTTTCTGTTTTTTTCTGGTGTGTAGAAAGAACTTCTTCTGAAGTGTTTTCTTTGAATCCGGGCAATAAAGAGAGCCATTGGTAGACAGATTCGCTCAATTCTTGTGGCATAAGAGATTTAGTTGCATATACTTTATCTAATGCATTCACCACTTGATTTGCAACTTCGCTAATAAGAGAAGAAGTATCTGCTTTATAGACAGTCATAGAATCGATAAGCACCACTTCTGTTCGAGGAAAGAAGCTTATCATTAAATTCCATGGGTCGACATCTTGGTCACCACCTTTGCGAAAGTCGGTTCGTAACAGCACCGTAGGAATATCAGCAAATTTTGCAAACATAAACTCTGCAACGGTTCCTGAATCAAGATCGGTCCCATCTAAATTAAAAATGGCTAGATCTGCTGCAAGCACCGAGCGGATACATCCATCTCGAATATCTTGTGGCGTTGTAGCAGGTAAGGTTGCATCTTGAGGTAGGATACAATGATAGCGCCCTTCTGAGCTCTCTTCAATACTACGCGCAAGAGCCAAATTGCCTACTAGGTCTTTGGCATTAAATAGAGGTCCTCCGAAGTAGACGTTTAATAGAGGGGCTTCTTCTCCAGCGCATAAAAAGTAAGGGGCTAGTAGAAGCGTCCATAGGTAATTTAAAGGTTTCATGCTTATCTCCTAAGGGTTGTTGGTAGGAGGTAAACATATCTATTTCCTTTGTTATTTCATATCTTTTTTTCATACTAGTTTTCCTAACAAATTCTACCCTTTCGCTTACGGCTGAAGATATCTTTTAAAGAAATACACTGTACGTCCACCGAAGAATCCAGTTGCCATAGAAGAGGTGATTGTGTCGATTAAATACATCCAATCTGGGATGTCAATGCAAGTAAAGTAGAAATAACTCCAAAAAGCTTTAAGGATAAGACATAGAAGGATTACAACTGGGGTTGAATAACTGCGTGGAATAGTAATCAACTCTTTCGCGAAGTTTCTGTGAAAGCGCCAGGTGCAAGCATCTTTTCTTCCTAGACCTGAACCTAGTGCGCAAAAAATGATACCATACAAAAGCGTTGTAGAAGATCCATCACATAGAGTGATATAAATATTGTATAGAGACCACATGAGGAAAAGACCTGTCAATAAGATGATCGAAGGGACAAAGATGACCATCTTAGTAGTTTTTACAGGTTTCACCTCAGGAGAACACTCGGTGCAAGATTTGCAGGAAAAAGATCTATTAAAAGGCTCCTCCAAAAAATCTTCTGGATCTTCATTGATTTGTTGGCTGCGGTAAGATGAAAGAGAAGAGCTTTGTCTCTTCGGTCTGCAGCATTTTATTTTTTTCATAATATCCCCTTTTTATTTTTATTAATTTATTTATTTATATATTAATTAAACGATATAAAAACGCACATATAAATAATGAAAAATTTACAAAGCGGGTTTTTCTGCATTATATTTTGTTTGTGCTGATCGGATCTCAAAAATTGGGAATTTGAAGAAATCGGCACATAAATTTTGGACTAGCCGTTAGGCGATCGTGAGGCGAGCTCCCTCCCAAATTCGAAAAGCCCCTGGCTTTTCTCTGTTTGGGCCCCTTTTATAGTCTTTTAAGTTATAAATTACATGTTTTAACTCGTCT
>CAZBHP010000094.1:0-6625 GCA_964491795.1 uncultured bacterium
TGGCCTCGGGTTGTCCCTTCCACTTCGTTGCAGGGACAAAACTAACTCTAAGGGCAATGCTTCGCTTGAAACTCTATTGGATATAGCATCCGCGGCGCTTTAAGTGCCGCGGATGAAGCGGAGAGGGCACCTTCGGTTCCCTCTCCACACCTCACCCTCCTTCCAAAAATGCATTCGCATTTTTGGAAAAATCCCCTCAAACGCTATTTATGTAAGAGATTTTGAAATGTCCAAAGTCGAGGGATCGGCTTTGCCGATAGGATAAGCAGGATAAATAAAACTCATCCTGCCTATCCTGTCTTCTCTTTTCTTCTACAGAGAGGGAGCGCACAACGTCTTCAGTTCGGGAGGGGAGACGAGGGTGTAGGTGGGGGCGGAGTTGTTTGAACCGGTGACCAGGATGGCAATACGTTTAGGGTTGCTACGGGTGAGGGGATCGCAAGAGGCTAAAAACCCTTCATAGGTTAATTTTCCTAGCGCATCCTTAATCTTCTCTCGACGTCTAAACTGCCCATCATAGACAAAGGCATAAGTGTTTATCTGAGCGATTTTCTCTTGGAGATTTGAGGGGGGCATAGAGAGAGTCGTAGTGAGAGAATCTTTGATGGTATCAAAACGCTCGGAAGAGACATGGGTTGCGAGGTTACGCTCAAAATCTTCTAGGAAAAGCTCAAAGCGGTTTAAAAGCTCAGAGGCGTTGTGAGAGGTAGAATGGGCTCCAAAGAAGAGGTGAAGAGTTTGGCACTTTTCAATTGTCCAACTACGAGCGATATAAGCAGTTTGCTGCTTAGTTCGTAGTTCGTTAAAGAAGGCCTCTGCAAGAAGCTTTGTAAGGACAGAGGAAGAGGCAATCTTTGGATAGGTAGCACTTCCAAGCTGAAGGGTAAGGAGGGCCGCATTTCCTTTAAGAGGATTTACTTCTGTTAGGATAAAGGGTCCTTTTCCTTCGGGAAGGGAGAGGGCTTTTTGCTTACAATGTTCGCGCACCACGTGAGGAGAAGATTGAAGTCTATCTTTCACATTCTTCCACAGGTTTTTAGCGCGCCCCTCATCGATATTTCCACCTAAGGTTGCTTCTAAATAAGCTGTTTGCAGCACTTTTTCTTGATAGGTTAAAAACTCTTCATAACGGACACCTGATAAAGCTGTATGAAGATCTTTACCAGTTGGGGCGTCATTGAAAAGAACGCTTGAAAGGACTGCTTTTCCTTGGACAAAGGAGAGAGACTTTTCCTGGCTATCATAGAGATTTAAAAGTTCGTCTTTGTATTGGTTAAACTCGGCCTTCGAAAGGAGAACCGGTTTCATATTATCGAAAATGGAGGCGACAAAAACATCCATTTTTTCATCAAAGCCTGCAAATTGAAGAACAAAGCGGAGGTTTTCTTGCGAAAATCTCACATGAAGACCTGCCCGGTTCGCAGATGAGATCTGCGGAGCAAGATAATTCATCAAATGCAAAATGTAGAGGTCTAAAAGGGCTACATTGTGTGGAGAATCATTAATCAAAGGAGATTTGATCCCAATAGATAAAGCAACCTCTGGAACGAGATAGAAGCGGTCTCTAAGAAAATAGCATTTACCAAGAGGCTCATCGAAGAGAAGAGTCGGCTCAAACTCTTCTGCTTCTTTAGTTTTAGCAAGAAGGGTGAGTTTTTCAGGGATATATTTATTTGCGGTGATTGTATGAGCTGATTGATTAGGCTTGATAGTAGCCCATTCATGGAGTTTTTCATCATCGACTTTGCTAACCGTGTATTCGGCTCCCATCCACTTTTCTTTAGTATTCGGCTCTTGTTTAGTCAAAGAAGGGGGGGCAATGACAAGAAATACTGCAGATTCAGGCGTCATCGAAGCTAAGGCTTCTTGCACAAGGTTTGGCTGGAATCGAGACAGAGTTGTCAACTTTTGAGGGTAGGTGTCAAGTGGCTCATCAACCATACTGTCAGCAGTGTCTGAAACATAGGAAAAAGAATTTTCTCTCGATTGCCAAGCGTAGGATACTTCTCTCATCTTGCGGCTTTCATGGAAAAGATGAGGAGGAATACCACGTGTTTTTAGAGAATGGATTGTCCGGAAAGTCTCTTTGATAATATGCGAGACGGCTTGGACCCCTTTCTTTGTCAGCTGAACATCGAGATTGAGGAACATGCTATCTTTTGCAAAAAGATCGGTGCCTGCAGAGAGATCTTCCACAAGACCCTCTTTTTTTAAGTTTTCATACAAACTGTTTTCCCCTTGGTAAGAGAGGGCGTAAGCGATGAGTTCTGGAACTTTTGTATGGATGTCGTTTGCGATCTCAGGTGGCATTTGCCAAATCATTCTGAGATTTCGGCTCTCTTGAAGAGGCTGGATATAAAAAATATGGCCTTTTTGTTCTTCAGACAAAATAGTACGGGGCATTTCACGAGGAGAGGAGAGGATAGTCGGCACAGCTGCGAAAGAGGTCACCACCATACGTAATGAGGCTTCAACATCTTGATTCGAATAGATCACTAAATGCATTTTGTGAGCAGAATAGTTTTTGCGGTACCACGTCTTTAGAGCAGAAAGTTCGATTTTGCCCAGGGTTTCACTCGATCCTGTAGAGAACTTAGAGAAGGGGTGGTCTTTTGATGCCGTCTCTTTCAGAACCATGTGGACACGCCAAGCGTCGCTGTCGATGTTCTTCTCATACTCTTGATTTACAGCCAAAAGCTCTCGTTTCACTGCGTTTTCTTTAAAGAGAGGGTCGATAAAAAACTGGGCGTAAATATCCAAGACCTCTTTAAAAGAGTCGTGGTTGGAAGAAAACATGTAGACAGTACGATCTTCTTTTGTGTAGGCGTTCGCAAGTCCGTTGGCATTGGTAATCTTTTTCCAGAAACCGTTTTCATCGGGGTATTTCTTTGAGCCCATAAATAGCATGTGCTCGCAAAAGTGGGCCATACCTGGGTATTCTTCAGGATCATCGAAGTAACCAGCCTCTACTGCTAGTGCTGCAGCAGAAGTGTTAGCGCCGGGGTCAGAAATAATTAAGACTTCAAGGCCGTTTTCTAAACGGACTTTCATCTCTTTGCGCTCTTTTAAAGAAGGCGTAAGAATTTTTAGGGTGTTTTTATTCTCGACCACTTCATAAGCCGCGCTCTCTACATAGAAAGGGCAGAGTATGAGAAGTGCTAGGAAAGGATCCCGCAACATGATAGATACCTACTTTGGAAAGGTTTCGTATAAAGTACGCACTAAAGACCAAATAAATTGGGTTCTAGCTTCCTTTATTTCTTCCTTTGTAGCAGATTGTGGAAAATCTTCCATAGCAATTTCTGGTCCAAAATAGAGATGGACCCCCGTCTCTTTAATCAGACGATGCTCTCCTAAAGCTGTGCGCAGCTCTTTGGGAGGTGGTAGAAGATCGTGAGTTTTCAAAGCAAGAGGAAAAAAATGGGTCTTCTTTTTTGCTTTTTTTCCTAAAAGATAGAGAAGCTCTATACTCTGCTGATCAAAAGGTGCTAGAGCGATCTCGTTTGGATTGTTCGGGTCAGGGCGATCTCTACCACCACTTGGGGCGATATAGATGCATTTCCCCCCTTCATTGAGGTGGTGCGCGATATTGAGCATGGTTCTCTTATTGTGCTCAAGCATCTCTGTTTTTCGGTGGCTGTTAGCTTCGAAATACTTTTTGGAATAGACGCAAAAGAGGTTGCAGCCCAGACTAAAAGGGACCGCTAAAGGGTCAGTGACTACCCGCTCACCTGCTACAAAGATCATTTCTTCAGCAAGCTTTGGAAACTCTTGTTGTAGAAAAATGCTAATCACTTGAGGATCAGCTTCAATCTGGTGGTTAGCATAAAGGATGACATTTTCACCGGCTTGAGTAGCATCGCTAATTTTCTTGAGATTTTCCTTTCCAGACAAGGTAGAGTGGGCAAAATTGATAAGAGGTAAGAAGAACTCAATCCCAAATTGGTAATAGTCTATGGGAGAGCGAATTGCTTTATGAAAAGGGGTGAATGTGTAGGGGTTTTCGATTTGATTAACAATGAATTGACCGTAAGTTAAAAGGAGCTCTTTGTATTGGTCAAAATCTAAACCCTTTTTCTTGATCACACTTTCATAAGAGCGAAAAAATGGCTCTAAAAACTCCCAACAAGGGTGAGGAGCTTTCCTGGCTAGAGGAGAGAGAAGCTCTTTAAAAAAGTTAAGAGTCGAGTCTTTTTCCATTAAGGCTAGAGTAAATTTCAAAAGCGTTTAAATGCAGCTCATCACTCAGCTTAAATGTAAGAGTTGCGTTGAGCTTTTGAGCAAACTTTTCGAAGAATTTTTTATCGCTCTCTTCTAAGTAGCGATCAAGAGCTGGATGAATCGTAATGTCAAGGGCGTATTGATGTGATTGGATAAGTTCTTTTAAGACTCTTTCAAGTTCAATAGAGGTGCTTTCCATATTTTTGATCATCCCTTTACCTAAGCAATAAGGGCAGTCAGTATAAAGGGTTTGAACAAGAGATTCTCTATTGCGTTGTCTTGTCATTTCGATCAATCCAAATTCGCTCATCCCTAGAATCGTGCATTTCGCTGAATCGTCTTTCATAGCGTCGCGCAAATATTCTAGAACTCGTCTTTGGTTTTTCTTTGAACGCATGTCGATAAAATCGCAGATAATAAGACCGCCGATGTTTCGGATCTTGAGTTGTCGAGCGATTTCATCTACTGCTTCCATGTTAATATGGACTAAAGATTCCTCTACATCTGAGACACCTTCGTTATTTTGGCTACGTCCAGAGTTCACATCGATTGTATACATCGCCTCTGTGCGATCAAAATAGAGATAACCACCACTTGGGAGCCATATCTTACGAGAGAGGGCCTTTTCAATCTCTTTCTCGACATTAAAACGTTTAAACATTGTTGTTTTATCGCGATAAAACTCGATCTTTAAGTTGTCGTTCACCCCTTTGTAGCGGTTATAAAGCCGATTACAGGAGAGGTAAGTTGGGTAATGGTCGATTAAGACGCGATCGTATTTTTTATCTAAGGCGGTCATCAAGCCTTTCTTAATGAGATCTGATTCGCGGTATAGACATGTTGGGCCATTTGCTTTTTGGAAACCATCGATTACTTTATTCCAAGTCTCTAAAAGCTCATGCGCTTCGTCAATCAACTGATCTGTTGAAGCAAGAGTGCTTGCTGTACGGCAAATAAGACCCATATCGGTTGGCATCTCAAAAGCTTTGATGATCTGCTTAAGGCGATCTTTTTGTGCATGATCTTCGATCTTTCGAGATACGCCTCGATGAGGATTGTTCGGAAGGAGAACAAGGTAGCGACCTGGAATGGAGAGGTTGGAAGTAAGGCGCGCTCCTTTGGATCCAATTGGCTCTTTCACCACTTGGACAAGCACCGTCTGATCGATTTTGAGAATCTTGGAGATATCGGTCTCTTTTGACTCTTTCGCATACTTACTAAGATCGTAATTCCAATCGAAATCCATGTCGAAAAGCTCTTGGAACTTTTGCGTGTTTTCGACAATGTCAGAGATATGGATAAATCCATTTTCCCCTTCTCCGATATCGATGAAGGCAGATTGGATATTGTGTAAGATATTTGTCACACGCCCACGGTAGATGTTACCTGTGAGCTGCCTTGTTTTTTTGCGCTCAATGACAAGATCTTGCAGCTTTCTCTCGAAGAGGGTGGCAAGACGTGTTTCTTTTGATTCGATATTTAAAAGAATTTCTTTCATTAGAAAACCTTATCACCCGTTAATGCTTCTGGAAAAATTGCCAAACTTAAGATGCAGCTTGTTCAGTCTTGCCGTAGTTGCGACCTTTATAGTGGCCACAGCTAGAGCAGATGTGAAAAGGTAAAATGCTGTTTTTGCAATTCGCACAGGCAGTAAGAGGTTTCTGAGAAACTCTATGATGGGATCTACGATTTCCCATTCTGTGACGAGAGGATCGGTTACGTGGGACGGCCATGGATCATTCTCCTGAAATAGATTGTTTGAAATATTCATTTAACGAGGCCCTTGAGGGGCAGTTACCGTTACATTCAGTATATAAAGGGATTTCGAGCAAAATAGCATCCCGTAAAGGATGGCTGAAATCGTACACTTGTCCAGAGACATTTTCAAGTTCTTCGGTAATATACAACCCTTCTAGTAAAAAGGGGGTAGAAATCTCTTCATTGCAAATTTTACAAAAAGAGACATACGAAGTTTTCACGTTCAGGTGAAGGATAAGATGATCGTCTGCAAGGTAGGCTGAGCCACTAAGCTCAATAGGTTCTCTAAAGAACAAGCGCCCATCGGCCACCTCTAAAAAAGAGGGGTTCATCGAGCCCTGAATCTCCTCGTTAGAAGAGAGCTGCAAGCGATCAATATAAATTTTGAAAATATCTCGAGTCATTGCGCACAATTCTACGGTAAGAAAGCTTTATACTCAAGCAAGTTCGAAAATTGGTTTTTGTCCTTACCCACATCTCAAAATTTGAGCTCAATTAAAAGAACTATTCCATAGAAAGTTAGTTTGCTGCTTTCTGTGCAACCACGCCCCCAAAAGTTAACTCTCTTTTTATGCAGAGGGGCTGCTCTCGCATAGCCCCTCTGCACACCCCTTAAGCCAATTCTGGCTTCGATAAATCAAGCATC
>CAZBHP010000095.1:0-6545 GCA_964491795.1 uncultured bacterium
TAAGTGGCTTGGATTCGAAGCAAGGGTCACTTGAAGCTTTTTTTGGTTTCTTGTCCCTACATCTGCGACATACCCCTTGTGATACTTTACATCTCCAAGGCCTTCACCCTCGGCTGGTAAAATCTTTCCGTTAAACTCCTGCATCAGGATGGAGTAGGGTTTTCCTAAAGCATTACATAAGACATTTAACCGTCCACGATGAGCCATCCCAATCACAGCATTTTTAATTGAGCTTTCAGCTGCCAAAGAAAAAAGCTCTTTAAGAATCGGGATAAACATCTCACAGCCTTCGAGGGAAAAGCGCTTAGCTCCTAAGAATTTCTTCTGCAGAAAATCCTCGAATTTTTTAGCGCGGTAAAGCTCCTCTCCCACAAAGCGGAAATCCTCTTTCTGTAAAGAGAAAGGGGTTAACACTTCTTTATCGAGAAAATCTCGTATGGTCTTGTTTTCGATATGATCGTATTCAAAGCTTAAAGTCCCTGTAAAGGAAGCCTGAAGATGCTTTAAGACCTCTCCTAAAGAGGCTCTACCTTCTTTAACAATCCCAAATGTCGATACAAGCTGAGAGAGCTCCCCTTCTTGAAACCCAAGCCCTTCAATTGAAAGGGTTTGGATTTTCTGGGAGGTGCCCATAGGATTATGCTGAGCCTCTAGATGGCCGAGCTTTCGATAAGAGTCCAAAGCCATGCGGACCCGGAAAGAGAGAACATCTTCTCCGCCAACAGTTTCCTTAGCCCCTCCTGTAAACTCCATCCCCTGAAAGAAGGCTCTCCAATCCGCGGGAATCGTCTCCGGGCTTCTCTGATACTCCTCAAGGAGCTCAAGCACATACTGTTGGTTAGAAAAATCTATAGGAAAAGATCTCTTCTCTTGTGCCATATATGTGTATACTACACAGAAAGGCTTTATAGACAAGGGCGCTTAAAGCATTTAGAATGAAAAAATTAGATGGGTTTTAAAAAATAAAAGAGCTCGTGAGGCAATCTACCTCACGAGCTCTTACGACTATAAAGGTCGCTCATTACAGGGCGGAGAACGGCCGCGGGTTCTGCCTGAGCGCTGAGCTGCTAAAAATGCAGCCACTTCTCTTGCAAATCGGTCTCGGCTCCAATCCGGCAGTATACTTGGTATATAAATCTGCATCTTTGGCCCTGGCTTAGGAGCTGGGGTAGCTCTTGAAGTAGCACCTCTTCTTAATGGCGCTGGAACAAATGCTGACTCAGATTCATCAGAATGAATACCTGCTCTTTCAAGGTCACGGTCTATTCTAGAGCTTATTGGTCTAGCTTCAGCTTCTTCTCTTGCTGGACAGTATCCACCAGACAAATAGTCTTCCATAGCTCGTCCTAAATCTTCCTCTAGAACATCTTCCCTTGGACTTGAATCTCTAGGCCCTACAGAAGAAAACTCTGGAGAAGCAGCTGAACTTGCAACTGATAATTGGTTGTCCGGACTAGGACTTGGGCGCAGAAGACTTACAAGATGTCTGATCTCTTCTTTGAGAGGAATATAGTTTTTTGCACAATGGGCCTTTATTTCTTCTTCTGTAATGCCCAACTCTTCAAATGACAGATTTTCTCCTCTATACATTTCACGCAAAGGTGCTTTAAAGTCTTCTATTGCGACATCATCGATAAGCTTTTTCTCTTTAGCAACCATGTGAATAGCAAGCTCTGTCTGTCCACACGCTGTAAAATCCATAGATAAGATACGATATCTGGCAGCGGCTTGAAGATCACCAGCACGATTTTCTTTTCTAAGGCTTTCTTGTGCTTCTCTAAGCAAACGTAGCATTTCATCTTTGTTATGGATAGTTACTCTGACCATCAATTCATCTATTTTTGCAGTGCACGTAGTTTGTAGATCCGCGTAACCAATAGCTTTACATTCGCTCTCTACTCCAACGTAAACATCGATCGCTTTAACATATCCCGCTTGAGTTCTCATTTCTAGGGCTTGTTTAGCTTTTCGTAGCTCAACTACCCCTGTTGTACCATCACTGTATTCTAACTCTAATCCCGACAAAGGATTTACTGCCTGAATAGACATGGCTTTCTCCATAATTCAAATCTTTTTTATTTTATAAATTATAACGGAATTATAATTACAAATCAACCCACCTAATTAATTAAAAAAACAAAATATATATAATAATAATTTAAAAAAAGCAGAGGCGAAAGACCAGTAAAAATTTAAACGTAGAAGAGATGTAAATTTTTCATCCGAAATAGTTGCCTAATATGTCTTAAAACACTAAAATCCTCGAAATTACAAAAAACTCTTTTCAAAAAAAATGACAGCGGATAAAACGCAACCAAAAGGGGTCTTGGAATGAAAAGTGAGAGATTAAAAAAGTTAGAACACGAACTTCGCGATTTAGAAAAATGGTCTGATTTAGGGCTTGTTCCTAAAAAAGATTTAGAGAAGCACAATCTTGAGATAAACGCTATCAGAGCCAAGATGGACGAGGAAAAACAAAGACTTATTTTCCTCAAAGAAAGTGGCGATGTAGAAGAGTATGCTCTCCCTAAACGGGGAAATCAAAAACAGCTCTACGATCACCAATCTATTCCTGATGTAGGTGGCGGTGAGGCTACAGACGTCACAGAGAGCGATTTCGACGTCGATACCCAGTCATTTGAACAAGATCACACAACTCTTTTCGACATTGAGATGGCGGGTGAGGAAAAACAGAGCGGTGAACATGAAACTGATGAAGATCCCTACAGCGACAAAAACAGATGGCGCCGTTCTTTGGAAATCTCAGATCCAGAAACCGACGACTGGTAGTCTTTACATCCACATCCCTTTTTGCCAGAAAAAGTGCCCTTACTGCCATTTTGCAGTGACACCTTATCAAAAAGAGGGGGTGAAATCCCTTCTCGAAAGCCTTGCACTCGAATGGGAGCAAAAAAAAGCTGTTTTTAACGAGATCGTATCAATCTATATCGGAGGGGGAACCCCCTCCCTTCTCTCTAGCTCAGAGCTTAAAGAGCTTCTCTCTTTCTTACCAAAGTGTGCAGGAGAAATCACCTTAGAAGTAAACCCAAACGATGTCACCCTAGAAAAGATGCTCTCTTTTAAAGAGAGCGGTGTGAATCGAGTAAGCATCGGGGTGCAATCTTTCGATGATGAGACTCTAAAAACTATTGGGCGGACACACAATGCTCAAAAAGCAATTGATGCCATCCATACCACTTATCAGGCCGGGATTACTAACATCTCGATCGATCTTATGTATGACTTGCCAAAACAAACCTTAGAATCTTGGCAAAAGAGCATTGACATTGCTGTAACTCTCCCTATTACTCACCTCTCCCTCTACAATCTCACCTTTGAAGAAGGCTCCTCTTACTTTAAACATAAAAAAACCCTACTCCCTCTGATTCCAGAAGAACCCGATAGCTTGAGCATGCTTCAAAGAGCTGTAGAGACCTTTACAAGCCACGGTTTTACCCGCTATGAAATCTCAGCCTTTTGCCGGGAAGGAAAAGTCTCTCAACACAACCTGGGCTACTGGATAGGCAGACCTTTTTTAGGACTTGGACCCTCCGCCTTTAGCTATATAGAAGGAAGACGCTTTCAAAATATTCCTCACTTTAAAAAATGGCACTCTTCAGTAATAAGCGGCGAAGATCCCGTATCTTTTACAGAAACCCTGCCCCACCCCCAAAATCTTTTAGAATTATTAGCTGTGCGCCTCCGTTTAAGTGAAGGGGCAGACCTTGATGATTTTCCCCCTCTTCCTTCAGAAACCATGGTAGCCCTAGAAGAGCTTGTAGATAAAAATTTACTTATACAAAAAGATTCCTCTTTACGTCTCTCCCCCCAAGGAACTCTCTTTTATGATACGGTCGCTTCTGCTATCATTTAGAGAGCGTAACCATCAGGGGGCTCCTTATGACAAGAAAAAGTTTACAAGGCAAGCGTGCTTTTATTGCAGGTGTAGGCGATGACCAAGGCTATGGATTTGCAATTGCAAAGGCCCTAGCTGAAGAAGGTGCAACGATTGTTTTGGGCACTTGGACCCCAATTCTCAAAATTTTCCAAACATCCTGGGATATGGGCAAGTTTGATGAATCACGTAAACTCTCCGACGGCTCCTTATTGATGGTAGAAAAAGTCTATGCCCTCGACGCCCTTTATGACACTCCTGAAGATGTCCCTGAAGATGTCCGCACCAACAAGCGTTACCTGGGCGTAGGTGGATATACAGTTTCAGAAGTTGCACAAGCAGTTGAAAGAGACTTTGGCGCAATCGATATTCTAGTCCACTCTCTCGCTAACGGCCCCGAAGTAAAAAAGCCCCTTCTCGAGACTTCAAGAAGCGGATACCTTGCAGCTGTCAGCTCCTCCTCCTACTCTTTTGTAAGTCTTCTCAAGTATTTTGCCCCCCTAATGCCCCCCAAATCTTCAGCGCTCACTTTAAGTTACATCGCTGCAGAACGAGTCATTCCAGGCTATGGTGGCGGGATGAGTTCTGCAAAAGCAGCGCTAGAAAGCGACACTAAAACTCTTGCTTTCGAAGCAGGTAAAAAGTGGAATATCCGAGTCAATTGCATCTCTGCAGGACCTCTCTCTTCAAGAGCTGCCAGAGCCATTGGTTTTATCGACAAGATGATCGAATACTCCAAAGCAAATGCTCCCCTAGAAAAAGATCTCTGGAGTGAAGAAGTGGGCGATGCCGCAACTTTCCTTGTATCAGATAAGGCTTCTGCCATCACGGGAGTGACTCTCTACGTAGATAACGGGCTTCACGCTATGGGCCTTGCCCTGAATAGCCCCTCACTTGTAAGCGCACCTCTTAACGCAACCGCCACTTCTTAAGCAAAAGAGGAAATGTAAAGACACGAAGGGCTATATAGTCTTTTGTGTCTTTGCGTTAATCTGCTCTAAATTGATGCACCATGAAGGTGTAAGAGTAATTTAGTGAGCGTAGAGCAAGAAAAAATGTTAATAGCAACAGAGCTGAGAAAAAAAACAGGTATCTTCTTTTACCAGCAGTAAAAGCTTGGAACCCTCTCAGCATCGAAGACAAGGGGTACGAATAAAGAAGAATTGTCCCCAAGAAAAAAGCAATCCCTAACGTCTTTGTTAAAAAAGAATCCATTTGTCTATCCTAAAGAAAGCACTTCTTCCAAATTTTGTTGTCCTTGTTGGTCGATAATTCCTTTATCTCGTAAATAATGAATAACATCGCTGGCATAATCCCAACCAATTGAAGCTATACCTGCTTTAATCATATAAATCCCAAGAGTTCTAATAGGTGGTGGATAGCGTATTAATAGCAATCCTCCAGCGATAAGCGTAATACCGATGATAAACTCATCGGAGGAAGCTAGAATACAGTCCGGTAATTCCTTCTCATGCAGAGTAAGGATATTGTTTGCAAAGATAGCAAGCTGAGAATAAGAAAAGTCAGGTGATGGATGGCAGATCTCTATTTGCCTTTTAGAGTTTTCTCTAAAGTTTTCTTGCTGGGTTTTTAATAGAAAATAAAGCGGATGAAGCAAGGGCTTTATTATTGAACTATCAGCTAAAGGCAAAAGTTCTGTCTGTGTTTCAGAATGCAGAGAACATGAAAATAAAAACGCACATAATATCCAACGAGTAGAGAACGGCATGACCACCAAGCTTACACTGCAAAACTTTCGCAAGTGTAACAAAACTATTTATATTATTCTATGAATGAAAAAAGAGGGTGGCTTTGATGGAGATATCATCGGGTCGATCGAGGGTGCGTAAGCCTATTTCCCAATCGAAGGCTTCGTATTCCGTGTCGATTTCTTTAGAGATTTGGGCAGGTCGATTACCGCGGCTAATGTGACCGCAAAGTCTGGCATCCCCTTTTTCGAGTGAAAGGATGAGGGTGAAGCTCTCTTTTCCGTTAGTGATTGTAAGAGGATCGCCGAGATAGAAGACAGTTGCCTTCTTGCCATGGACTAGAATATCAACGGCTGGTTTGTGGTTAATATATAAGGCATATTCCATATCGCCGTGCTTATCTTTTTTGACCCAGGCAGGATAGTCTGCCACCATTTCTACCCGATCTTCAAAGAGAGTCGATGTCCAGTGGAAAGCTGTCTCTTGAAAGGCTAAGACATGATCCCCAAAGACAAGACGCATGAGGTGAAAGCCTTTAGAGTGGAGTTCACCGGGAGCGTATTGTTTTAGAACAGTGAGGAAAAAGTTCTCTTTCGTAACAACGGAAAATCCTTCTTTATTCTCTGGGAGAGCGAAAGAGAGCTCGACGGGGAAGAGGAGAGAAGCATGGAGAAGTAAAGGGTGATCTTTTACAGGCCCAGGTTTAATGAGGTAATCGAGAAGAGTTAATCGGGGCGCATAGCGATCAAAAAGCTCATGCAAGGGCGGGCCTGCAAAATGATTGGTTCCTTCATGCCACGGGATGGAGAGCTTTTCACCTAAAAGATTTGCTGCAATGAGAAGGTCTGCGTAATCTTTTGAAGAGATAAGATTGTCAGGAAAGGTTGGTCTCTCCCCTTTTAGATGGCGCGCTTCGAAAACATGAATCTGAAAGGCTAAGA
>CAZBHP010000096.1:0-6430 GCA_964491795.1 uncultured bacterium
AATCTCATCCGTCAGAGAGCCGCCTAGTGGATGAAATAAGTAGCCAACCGGGTTTCAAGTAGGCTTCGTCGGTATGGTCATTTCCGCAAAGCGGAAATTAAAAATCCGCAAAAAAATCTTCGATTTTTCCGATATAAAGCGAATTACGCAAGAGGTCTATTGGTTCGCTCAGAGCTTAGGGCGAATAAGCAGCCAACCGGGTTTTAAAGAACTCTAAGAACAAATCCCTTAAGATAATGGCTCTCTTTATGAAAAAGGCTGATGGGATGATCTATGCCCATAGGCTGCTTACTAAGAATTTGTATCTCTCGTTTTGCCTCTCTTCCGGCTTGAAAAAGGATCGTCTGAAAAAGCTCTTCATCTAGATAATAAGAGCAAGAGGAGGTCACTAAAATACTCTCTTTAGGCATTTTTGAAAGAGCCTGGAAGTTGATCTCTCGGTAGCCTTTGATAGCCTGGGGAAGATCTTTCTTTTTTTTAACAAAGGCTGGAGGATCAAGAATGATAAGGTCATATTGAAGAGGATCCTCTCTAAGAAACTGAAAAGCATCCTGAGCCAAAAACCGACCTGTCTTATCACCCACATTTGCCCGAGCATAGGAGAGGGCCCTCTCTGAGATGTCTAGAGTATCTACGAGGCTTGCACCCCCTTGATGGGCATAGACAGAAAAACCTCCGGTGTAGCCAAAACAATTAAGCACCCGCTTATCTTTTGAAAGCTCACCTACTTTTTTGCGCATCTCTCTTTGATCCAAGAAAAAACCGGTTTTTTGCCCTTCTTTCCAAGAGACTCTAAAACTGTTCCCATTTTCTTTAATGAGTCCTTCATCCACCTCTTCTCCCCAAAGAAGGCCTACTTTTTCTTCCAAACCCTCTTCGCGGCGAGAGGCACCTGTTGATTTTTCATAAATGGTGCGGCATTTACAGCGAGACACGAGAAACTCTACAATCTTTTTTTTAAGAAGATCTATCCCCAGGGTATTGCTTTGTAGGACGAGCGTTTTGTCATATTGATCAATAATAAGCCCAGGAAGAAAATCCCCTTCCCCATTGACTAAGCGATAGGCATTAGTGATATGAGGGTCAAAAGAGGCTTCACGAAGAGCTATGGCTTTTTCTAAATGGTCTAAAAGGGCTTTTTGGGGATCTTTGTCACCATAGGAAAGGATGCGTCCGGATAGGTTGAGATCTTTATGGAAGTAGGCGTGACCTAGAAGAGAGCCGTTTGAGGCATAGACAGGAGCTATATTTCCATTTTGAAATAGAGGTGGAAAACTCTCGATGGCTCCAGAGAAAATCCACAGATGGCGATTCTGAAAAATCACCTCTTTTCCTTTCTTAAGTCTTACTCCCGAAAGCTGCATGCCAAATAGTATAAAAAAAATCGCCTCTGAAAGAAAGTGTTTTGAAAAAAAACCCACTTTTTCGCGATAATATCTGCATCATATACCCAAGTGATTTGATTAATTGGATGTTTTTTTGAATCATCTTAGGTATAACAGCACCGCTTAAGGAGTCTCACTTATGAAAACACAGCCTACCGGTGCATTACCCCTAAAAGTGCAGAAGCACTTAAGAATTTTTTGAATACCTGCTTTTTTTGGCTTTACTAAGACTTTTTAGTATGCCATAGAACGTGTTTGTAAGGAGAAATCAATCAATGTTAATGCATGAATTCATGAAGCGCCACTTTAAGCATTTCAACGCCCGCGAATGTGTAGACGCAGCTGAAGGCTGGGTAAATTTCCATGAGAGTGGAGGTAAGATGCTTTTAACTTTGGCTGGTGCTATGAGTACAGCTGAACTTGGAATTTCTGTTGCAGAGCTTATTCGACAAGGTCTTGTAGATGCCATCAGCTGCACCGGGGCCAATTTAGAAGAAGATGTGTATAATCTTATCGCCCATTCAAAATACCGCTTGATCCCTAAATATCGCGGTTTACAGCCACAAGATGATTATGCTCTCTATGAGGAGGGGTTAAACCGAGTCACTGACACCTGCATCCCTGAAGATGAGGCGATCCGGATTATAGAAAAAGAGCTTCTCCAACTATGGGTTCGAGCAGAAAAAGAGGGAAAGCGCTACTTTCCTTACCAATACCTTTATCAACTTTTCGACAGTAAAGCCTTAGAGCCTTTCTTTGAGATCGATCCTAAAGACTCTTGGCTCTATGCTGCCTGGCAGAAAAATCTCCCTATTTTCACCCCTGGTTGGGAAGATTCGACATGCGCAAATATCTTTGTCTCTCACTTGATCGCTAAAAGTGTGACCAAGCCTGATATTGTAAAGTCGGGTGTAGAGCAGATGGTCAACCTGGTCTCTTGGTATAAAACTACCTCTCAAAATCAAAAAATAGGCTTTTTCCAAATTGGGGGCGGTATTGCAGGTGATTTTCCTATCTGCGTTGTCCCTCTAATTAGACAAGACTTGCAAGAATCTTGCCCTCTTTGGGGCTATTTTTGCCAAATCGGTGATAGTACAACCTCCTTTGGCTCGTACAGTGGTGCGACGCCAAATGAAAAAATTAGTTGGGGGAAACTCGATATCGACACCCCAACTTTTATGATTGAATCTGACGCTACAATAGTAGCGCCCCTTATTTTTACGTACGTTCTAGAAAAAAAAGGAGGTAAGCATGGTGCAAAACTTGCTTTTGACGAAACCTTGGTCTCTGCAAGATAGTCAGGAAGTTTATGGAATTGATATATGGGGAAATCCGTATTTCTCCGTAAACGAAAAAGGAAACGTGGTTGTTAATGCTCACCCAGAATGTGCAATTGACTTATTTGCGCTTGCAAAAGTCTTTACAGAACGGGGCTATGAGGCACCTCTCCTTTTCCGTTTCAATAGTATCATAGAAAAACAAGTAGACCGTATTGTATCAGCTTTTGCCTTAGCAGAAAAAAAGCATAGCTACCAATCTGGTTATAAGCTTGCATTTCCCGTAAAAGTGAACCAAGAAAAGCAAGTTCTCGATGCTTTAGGAAGAACGAACAAAGTAAGCTTAGAGGCCGGAAGTAAAGCAGAACTTCTCCTAGTCCTCACGCGCCCAGGATTTTCAGATGCTCTTATCCTCTGTAATGGCTTTAAAGATGAAGAGTTTATAGAGCTTGCTCTCTCTGCAAAGAAAATGGGCCGAGAAGTAATTATTACCGTAGAGCAGCCTTATGAGCTTGATCTCATCATCAAAAAAGCAAAAAGCCTTCAAGTAGAGCCGGCTATTGGTCTACGGATGAAGCCACACACACAAGCAACAGGTCACTGGAGTATTTCAGCTGGTGATGGCTCCAAATTCGGACTTTCCGCCCATGAAATTCTCTCTTTTGTGAAAAAACTGGGCGCCCTTCACAAACTTCATTGGATTAAACTCCTCCATTTTCATATTGGAAGTCAAATTACTTGCCTTAGCTCTTTTGAGAAGGTTCTCTCTGAAGTAGCTCACATGTATGCGAAGCTATCCAAAATCTGCCCTTCTCTCTCCTACCTTGATGTAGGCGGAGGCCTTGGGGTTGATTACGAAGGACGCCAGGCAGATTCAAGCTTTTCAGTTGACTATACAATCGAAGAATACGCAGAAACAATTGTCCGAAAAGTGGCTTCGATCTGTGATTTAACAGACACTTCTCATCCAACTCTTGTCTCCGAGTCTGGAAGGTTTGTTTTATCCCATTCTTCAGTTTTAGTCACTCAAGTGGTCGATATTAACATCCCAAAAGAGACTTACGGAGCCTCTTCTTTTGTGCCCACACTCGACTCTGACAACGAAGCTCTTCAAGCTCTTGCAAGCTTAGAACCTTTTGCAGAAAATCGCAGAGAAGTCTTGCGCGATGCAAAATATCTTTTGGGTAAAATTAGAGATAGCTTTACCGAAGGTTTCCTCTCTCTAGAAGAACTAGGCCTTGCAGAAACTCTTTATTATCAACTTCTCTATAAAGTTAACCACATCTCACAAGAGCTTGAAGATTCACCTCTTTATCCTCTCTATGATACTTACGTGTGTAACTTTACTATTTTCCGCTCTTTGCCAGACATATGGGGCATAGGCCAAACCTTTCCTGTAATGCCTTTACATCGCTTACATGAAGAACCAAAGCGGAAAGCAATTTTAGCCGATTTAACCTGTGATAGCGACGGGAAAATCGATCAATTTGTCGTTAATGGGGATCGCAAATCATATACCCTTTTGCACGAAAAAAATAACTCTCCCTACTTTATTGGCGTCTTTTTAACAGGGGCTTACCAAGAAGCTATGGGAAACTACCATAATCTTTTTGGAAATACTCATGTTATCCACATCGATGCTGATTCCGAAGGGACATGGGAGTATACGCACACGCAAAGAGGCCATTCAATCCAAGAGATGCTCTCTCTTATGCATTACGACCCAAAAGATCTCTTAAACCAATTCTATAGCCATTTAGAGCAGGCTGAAAAAAACTCTCTTGTCTCAAGTAAAGAGCTTGGGCGTTTACGTAAGAAATTTCGAAAAGTTCTACAATCCTCCACTTATTTAAAGGTAACCGATGTCTAAAAAATTTCTAAACCTCCCTGAACAATACACCTCTCTTGAGAATTCAAGCGTTGTGTTTCTCCCTATCCCCTTTGACCATACAACTAGTTATCAAAAAGGGACTGATAAAGGTCCTGAAGCAATTATCGAGGCATCCACTTATTTAGAGCTTTTTGATATTGAAACAGGTTTGGAGATTTACAAACGGGGCATTCATACAGCAAACCCTGTAAAAGCAAAAAACTCTGAAGAGATGTTAAAAGCGGTTTACCAAAACGTTACCCATTACCTACAAAAAGATAAATTTGTCATCTCTGTAGGAGGTGAGCATTCTATTTCAGAACCCATTGTTCGAGCACATGTAGACCACTTTGGTCCTTTGACTGTCTTGCAACTCGATGCACATGGCGATCTTATGCCTGCCCTTCATGGTAATCCTTTAAGCCACGGTTCTGTTATGGCCCGGATTAACGAGCTAAAGAAGGTAGAGCGCTCTGTAAGTGTCGGGATCCGCAGCATGGCTAAAGAAGAATCCGCCTTTGTAAAAAAAGAAAACATGTTCTACTCACATGATGTTCTTGCTGATGAAAAATGGATAGACCGCGTTTTAGATCGTCTTACCCCAAATGTCTACATCACCTTCGACCTAGATGTATTTGACGCCTCTCTTATGCCAGCCACAGGCACCCCAGAACCGGGTGGACTTTTCTGGCATCACGTAATGCCTCTCTTAAAAAGAGTCGCTAAAGAGCGTAATGTCGTTGGTTTTGATGTCGTAGAGCTTATGCCACTCAATGACCTAAAGGCACCAGATTTTGTCGCCGCTAAAGTCATCTACAAGCTTTTAAGTTATGTGATGGCAAAAAGCGAAACTTTGTCTCACCGTTAGCTCTTTCTTAAAAAAAAGCCCTCTCTCTACAAGAGGGCTTTTTCTTTACGTTTTTTTGTATCGTAATAAACCGAAAGGCTTTTTTTGCGGGCATGCTTCTCAAGCGCCAGAGTAATTAAGCGATCTACTAAAATTTCGGTCGGCATTCCTGAAATTTCCCAGAGTTTGGGGTAGAGGCTCATGTTTGTAAACCCAGGAATCGTATTGATTTCGTTTACGTATAAAACCTCTTCTGCTGTTACGAAAAAGTCCACCCGTGCCATTCCCTCACAGGCTAAAACTTTAAACGCATGGATCGAAAGATCCTGCACCTCTTGAGTTTTTACTATAGAAAGTGGAGCTGGCAGGAGAAATTTTGCACCATCAGGATCTATATATTTCATTTCATAGGTGTAAATGCCACCTTTAGGGATTAATTCGCCAGGCAGAGATGCTGTTACAGGATCCCCCCCTAATACAGAGCATTCTATTTCGCGACCTTTGATATTCTCTTCGATAATAATCTTGGTGTCGTAAGAAAACGCCTCTTCTACCGCTTCAAGAAAATCTTCTTCTCTCTCTACTTTAGTCATCCCAACGGATGAGCCCATATTTGCTGGTTTAATAAAAAAGGGCAACCCCAAGGCATCTTCTACTTCCCGGAAAGAAGGTGCACTTGTGTAGACTAAAAAGTCGGCCACACGGATCCCCTCATTTTTGAGCAATCTTTTCATCACATCTTTATCCATAGAGACCGCTGATCCAAGAACTCCGGCTCCCACATAAGGGATTTGAAGAACTTCGAAAAACCCTTGAAAAGTGCCATCTTCCCCATAAGGACCGTGTAAGACAGGAAAAACAACATCTATAGAGGGCAGAATAGTTCGGGCCGCCTCTAAAAAAGGGAGTCCTTTACCAAAGGTGAGAGAGCTATCTGAAAGATGCCATAGCCCTTCGTAATCGATACCAACTGGGATTACTTCATGCCCTGCTTTTACAAGAGCATTCAAGACATTTTTCGCAGAAGATAGAGAGACTTCGTGTTCTGCTG
>CAZBHP010000097.1:0-6381 GCA_964491795.1 uncultured bacterium
TCAATTTTTGGCATCAAAGTAATAAAGAGGAGAAGCAAAACAAGCCCTAAAATCCATCCTCCTAGAATGTCGACAGGAAAGTGGACTCCTAGAAACATCCGAGAAAAGCTCACTAAAACAATATAGAAAAGCCCAAGAGGCCAAGCCCAGGGGCTTTTCCAGTAATAGATTAGTAGGCCACCTAGAAGAAATGCATTTTGAGCCCCACCACTTGGAAAGCCAAAACCTTGGACGTGGACGATTGCTAGGCTATCATCTAGATGAAAAGGGCGAGGGAGTTGAAAAAAATGCTTGGCTGAGAAGTTAAGAAGATTGCTTGTTGCCAGTAAATAGGCAATGCGTGCCCCCCATCTCCAGGAATAACCGATCCAAATAAAGGCTAGAAGGAGGGCTGTAAAATAGCTAGTATCTAAAAAGTTCAAAAGATAGAAAAAGAAATCGACACTAGGTGAGCGCAACGCTTGGAGGAAATAGAGAAAGCAAAGCTGCTTATCTAAAAAAATCATAGCCTCAAAGAGAGAGGGGAGTTATCTTGAGTACATACTCACAATGCCTCAAAATGAGAATTTGGGCAACGCCAAAGCTCTCGCGGTTGAACGATCGTAAACCTGACGGCAAAGTCACCTCATATTAAAAATATGGGGTGATTTGCGATCGTTCAACCCCGAGGCTTTGGCGCAGTCGAAATTTCTCAGGTTGAGGCATTATGAGTATAGACAATAATGGCTTTTTTTTGTTAGTTTAGAATCCTGTCTCTTAAGGATTGCGATGACGAAACCCAAGATTACTCAACCGTTCGACCCTCAGTATCAGCAGAAGATTGAGGAGATCGTAGCTATTTCCAAAGATCAAGGTTACATCACGTATGAGGAGATCAATGATATCCTTCCAATGACCTTTGATTCGGCCGATCAGATCGATCAGATTTTGATCTTCCTATCTGGAATGGATATCCAAATTTTTAATCAAGCTGAAGTCGAGCGTCAAAAAGAGCGTAAAAAAGAAGCTAAGGAAGTAGAGACTCTTGCCAAAAAGAGCGAAGCTTCTGCCGATGACCCCGTCCGTATGTATCTCAAAGAGATGGGCTCAGTTCCTCTCCTCTCCAGGGAAGAAGAAGTTGAGATCTCTAAAAGGATTGAAAAGGCACAGATTCAGATCGAAAAAATCATCATGCGCTTTCGGTACGCGACAAGTGAGACGATTTCGATTATCCACTATTTGATCAGCACCAAAGAGCGCTTTGATAAGATCGTATCAGAAAAAGAGATCGAAGATAAAACCCATTTTTTTAAAATACTCCCTAGATTGCGAATCCTCTTACAAGAGGAAGATGAGCAATTAGAAAGATATCTCCTCTCGCTCCGCAAGCCGCAACTCTCTAAAGTCGACCGTGTAAAAATCTTAGAAGAAGTCGAGAAAAGCCGTGTGCGTACACAGGCATATTTACGCCGTATGCATTTTCGTTATGTAATTATTGAAGACTTTGGCGAAGTTATCCTTACAAGTTACGATCGCTTCCTTGCGCTAGAAAAGGAAATTAGCGAACTTACCCCTCGAGCTGAGAAAAACCGTTTCGCCCTCGCAAAGCTTATTGCGGCTCAGCGAAAGCTTGCTAAGCGGGAATTGGCTGCTGGTCGTGGTCTTGAAGAGTTTAAAAAAGATGTTCGTATGCTTCAGCGCTGGATGGATAAGAGCCAGGAAGCTAAGCGTGAGATGGTCGAATCTAACCTTCGTCTTGTAATCTCAATTGCAAAAAAATATACCAACCGCGGACTTTCCTTCTTAGATCTAATTCAAGAAGGGAACATGGGCCTTATGAAGGCTGTGGAGAAGTTCGAATATAGACGTGGTTATAAGTTCTCCACGTACGCCACATGGTGGATTAGACAGGCAGTAACGCGCGCCATTGCCGATCAGGCCCGAACAATTCGTATTCCTGTTCACATGATTGAGACAATCAATAAGGTGCTTAGAGGCGCTAAAAAGTTGATGATGGAGACAGGTAAAGAACCGACTCCAGAAGAACTTGCAGAAGAACTTGGCCTTACAGCCGATCGTGTGAGAGAGATTTATAAGATTGCGCAACATCCGATCTCCCTTCAGGCAGAAGTGGGTGATAGCGGTGAGAGTCAATTCGGCGATTTCTTGGAAGATACCACAACAGAATCACCTGCAGATGCGACAGGCTATTCGATCTTAAAAGATAAAATGAACGAAGTCCTCTCCACTCTAACGGATCGTGAGCGTACCGTGCTGATTGAGCGTTTTGGTCTTCTAGATGGTAAGCCTAAGACTTTGGAAGAGGTCGGTGTTACTTTTAAAGTTACACGAGAGAGGGTGCGACAAATTGAAGCTAAAGCCTTACGTAAGATGAGGCATCCAACACGAGCAAAACAACTCCAAGCATTCTTAGAAGCAGTAGAAAGAGGCGGAGAACCGCTACCTAGCTAATAATATGAGTTTAGGATATATCTAGGGTTTGGATCATCTTGGGTATATAAAAGGGGAAAAGACTGGAGCGTAACGGATTCGAACCGTTGGCCTCAACAATGCCATTGTTGCGCTCTACCAACTGAGCTAACGCCCCCTTTAGAGATTCGTTGAGTATAAATAAGGAGGTCTTTTTGGATCAAGAGGTTTCCCCATCACTTTTTACTCTAGTGACCGAAACGCCGGTTGACCCCATCTTTGGGCTCAATGATCTTTTTCGTCATGACTCTAGAGCTTCTCGCATCAACCTTACCTATGGTATTTGCGTTGAAGAAGACGGCTTACTCCCTAAAGTCTGGGAATCGGTAAAAAAAGCTGAAGAAGAGCTTCTTAAGACCGAAAAGACAAAAAATTATCTTCCGATCGATGGAGATCCCGAGTATATCCGAGAGACTGGTAAATTTGTTTTAGGAAAATACTACGATGAAAAGACAGTCTATGGAGCCCAAGCGGTTGGGGGAACATCGGCCCTTCGCACCATTTCAGATTTTATTAAACAAGAAGTCTCGCAAAAAGTCTCTATCGCTAACCCTACCTGGGCTAATCACTCCCAAATCCTAGATCATGTGGGGATTGAAATTGATAGGTATCCTTACTGGATCGACGGCCGCTTTGATTTTCAACGCCTCTACGATCATTTAGCACGCCTACCACGCAAAACTGTCGTGCAATTGCAGCCTATGGGTCACAATCCCACAGGAATTGATTTATCCTTGGCTGAGTGGAAAGAGCTTTCCTCTCTATTTCATAAAAATGGGCTCACCGCTTTCTTCGACTCAGCCTATCAAGGGCTCTGTAGAGGACTTGTCGAAGATGTCTCTCCTATCCATCTTTTTATCGAAGAAGATCACGAATGTTTTATTGCCCACTCTTTTTCCAAGTCGATGGCTCTTTATGGGGAACGAGTAGGAGCTCTTTTTGTCCGGATGCGCCATCCCAAAAATAAAGAGCGTATCCATCGGAAGATCTCCTCTATTATCCGGACGCAATACTCCAATCCCCCCAAACACGGCGCTTTTATTGCTAAGACCCTTCTTGCTCATCAAGATCTCTTTCACCTCTGGGATCAAGAGCTTAGCCTCCTCAGGATGCGTATCCAAAAAACCCGCCAGATTTTTTCTGATAAATTGACAGACGCTCTACAAAGAGACTTCTCTTACATGAAAAATGGATGTGGCTTGTTTGTTCTCTTAGGTCTTACCCCTTCTCAAGCTGAGCTTCTTCGAGAAAAACACGCCATCTACGTGACCGGTGGTGGCCGAGTCAATCTCGCTGCCCTCAATCCCACCAACATCGACACCGTCGTCTCCGCCCTCTCCGACATCTTTACATCATGAGAAAAACAGGATATGCAGGATCGGCTGTAGCCGGGTAAGATATGCAGGATAAATTGCTTCACGGTCAAATAACAGAAAATATTTTGAAGGGCTCTTTTATTGTAATGAGTGAGCTCGGTTCAGGATTTTTAGAATCTGTGTATAAAAATGCGCTTACTTTATTGATGCAAGAAATGGGGCTAAAGGTCTCTACAGAACAAGCGTTTGACGTATTGTTCAGAAAGCAAAAAATTGGGTTATTCGTTGCCGACTTAGTGGTTGAAGGAGTGGTAATCGTTGAGCTAAAGTCTTGTAAAAATTTACTATTAGAACATCAAGCGCAGTTGATAAATTATTTAAAAGTGACAGGATTGCGAGTAGGGTTGTTAATCAATTTTGGGAATAGAAAATTGGAATATAAACGTGTATACCATCCTGCATATCCTCCCGGCATAGCCGATCCTGCATATCCTGTTCCCTCCGCTAATCAAAGAGAGAGCTTGATAAGATGAAGAAGAGGGGGGCGGGGTCTTATTTTGTGATTGCAGTGGTGCTTTTTGCATTGCTACACGTGTCTAAAGAGAGGTTTTCCTGGGTGCGGTCAGCATTGTTATTGCCAGGAGAACTTCTGGCTTCTTTTGGAGGACTCTCCGAGGGGGAAATGGACAGGATGCAGCTTAGGATGGAGAACTATTTGCTTAAAGAGCAATTAGCAGAGATCAAAGAGTGGCTCTCTTTGGAAGATCGGGTAGAAGAGCAGTGTAAAAGGATAGAGGAGCTAACGCAGAGAGGAGACTATCGAGAATTTTACGCACGGCGGATTGCGGAATTGCGAAAACTCTTGGAGGGGCAAACGACAGCTGTGGTCGCTAAGGTGGTCTTTCGGGACCCGGCTTTCTGGAGTAGTGGTCTTTGGATAGATAAGGGCGAAGAGACCAATCGTATTTATGGTAGAAAGATTATCGCGAAGAACAGCCCAGTTGTTTTAGGAACTACGCTGGTTGGAATCGTCGAAGAAGTCGAAGAGGAGCGCTCTTACGTGCGGCTTCTTACTGATTCTACGCTTACTCCGGCGGTAAGAGCTGTTCGTTATGGAGAGCAAGATAGAGTTCTCTGGCAAGCTTTGCAGGCTTTGGAATATGAGTGTAGTCTGCGCACGGATATCTCGGTAGATTCATCACTTTTTCAAAAAATTAAAGAGGGGCTGCCGCAAGAGGGAAAAGGGTGTTATTTAGCAAAAGGAGAGGTGCGTGGATCTAGCTACTCTCTCTGGCGTGCGCGCAGATCAAAACTTCGAGGTGTGGGGTTTAATTACGAGTTTTCTGATGCCGAAGGGTATGCTCAAGAGATCCATGAAAAGCGAAAAGAGCCACTTCTTAAAGTAGGTGACCTTTTGATTACAAGCGGGCTAGATGGTCTTTTTCCTGCACATCTTATGGTTGGGAGCGTGACTAAAATCTTCCCCTTGAAAGAAGGGGCTGTTGCCTTTGAGCTTGAAGCCGAAATGAGTGCTCCCCATATCGACCAGCTACGGTTTTTGCAAATTTTGCCTCCACTATAGAAAAAAATAGAACCGTCTGTTATAAAAATAAAAATGGGTCTGAAGTCTTTTTTTTTCTATCTCAGTTTCATCCTCTTCAGTGGGGTTTATGGAGCAGGCGGCGATGCCATTTACACGATCAATAGCTCAGATCCGGATACAAATAATCCTGTCTATATGTTTGATTCGTTGGGGAATTTTCCCCCATCTGCAACTTTATTATCCCTCTCTGTTCCGAATCAAACAAGCTGTGTAACTTCTCCCAGTGGAAATTTGCTCTATTTGTTAAGTGATAACCCAACTGCTGGAGCGTTTGGTCAAGGAGAGGTGTATTCCTTGCTTACCGATGGTCTCTCTTCTCCAACGCTATTAGGTAGTGTAGCTTATGGAGCTTCGGCGGATAAAGCCGTAAATATAGAGATCTCTCCTTTAGGGGATATATTATACATAGGGATTAGTGTGAAGGCAGGGGGAGTGGAAATTGTTTCCATGCAGGTAAATAGCCCGACCACTCAAATCACCCTTATAGACACTTCGGGAGGAAGTGAGACCTTTATAGGTATGTCCATTTCTACTGATGGAGTGACCGGTTATCTTCTAGCTGGAGGGACTAATCAGCTTTATTCTTTTTCCACAACAACCTCTATGGGATCTCTTACGACAATACCAACTTCTCCTGCAATCAATAAGCCAAGCGACCTTGCTACGCTGGATGCATCGAACCTTGTGATATCCCAAGGACCAAATGTCTATTCAGTTGCAGTCACTGGGGGATCAATGACAACGATTGGAGATCTAACCGGTGGTGCCAACAAGTTTACGCATCTTGCGATGAGTGTCGACCGATCTTTAGTGATAGGTTCAGGTGATGAGGGCTTATACAGTGTTCCATCTAATGGATCTAGTGATCCTGGAACTCCTATCGTAATTTTTAATCATGCTTTAACATCTCTTAAGGATCTTGCGGTTGGGCCTGGTTTATCTCCACCACCTCCTCCGCCACCCGGTCCGCCACCACCACCGCCCGGCCCTCCT
>CAZBHP010000098.1:0-6288 GCA_964491795.1 uncultured bacterium
TTGCTGCGCAGCTCTACCAAGAATTTAAAGGTTTTTTCCCAAAAAATGCGGTGGAGTATTTCGTCTCTTACTACGACTATTACCAACCAGAGGCCTACATCCCGCGGACCGACACCTACATCGAAAAGGATCTTGCAATCAACGACCGGATTGAACGGATGCGTCTTTCTGCAACAAAATCTCTGATTGAGCGAGAAGATGTGATTATCATCTCCTCGGTCTCTTGTATCTACGGCTTGGGCGCTCCTGAGCACTATGTAAAAATGGTGATCGCTCTTGCCGTCAATAAAGAGATGAAAAGAGATGACCTTCTCTTACATCTAGTGCAGCTCCATTACAAAAGAAATGATATGGACCTTGTCCGTAGCACGTTCCGGGTCCGAGGTGACATCGTAGAGATTGTTCCAGGTTATGAAAATGAGATTGCCTATCGTATTGAGTTTTTTGGAAACACGATAGAGAGGATTTCTGAAACCGATCCATTAACCGGACGTGTCCATAGAAGGCTTGAAAAGCTCCACATCTATCCGGCTTCTCACTTTGTGACCCCCGAGGATGTCCGCTTTCAGGCTTTACAGACGATCGAGCTCGAACTCGATGAGCGTATCCACTACTTCCAAGAAAATCAGGCCTATTTAGAAGAGCAGCGGATTCGAGAAAGGACAAAATACGATCTCGAAATGATTCGAGAAATTGGTTTTTGCAAAGGAATCGAGAACTATTCACGCCACTTCTCGACACGTCTGCCAGGGGATCCCCCTTCTTGCTTGATCGATTATTTCCCCAAAGACTTTCTCCTTGTGGTCGATGAGTCGCACCAAACGATCCCTCAAGTCCACGCTATGTATGCAGGCGATAGATCGCGCAAAGATACCCTCGTCGGTTATGGTTTTCGTCTCCCTTCTGCCTACGACAACCGTCCCCTAAAGTTTGAAGAGTTTTACAGAAAACTAGATCGAGTGCTTTACGTCTCAGCAACCCCTGCCGCATTTGAGCTTCGCGAAGCCGGTGGTGAATTCGTTGAACAGATCATACGACCAACTGGGCTTCTCGATCCGATTTGCGAAGTGCGCAAAAGCGAGTTTCAAGTCGATGATTGTATCGCAGAGATTCAGAAAGAGAGAGCCTTTGGCGGCAAAGTTTTAGTCACCACACTCACGAAAAAACTCTCAGAAGACCTCACTTCCTATCTTAAAGAGGTCGGCGTCCGAGCAAAATACCTCCACTCCGATATCGACACCTTAGAAAGAATCCAAATCATTAAAGATTTGCGTGATGACAAGTTTGATGTCTTAGTTGGTATCAACCTTCTACGAGAGGGTCTCGACATCCCTGAAGTCTCTTTTGTCGCCATTCTAGATGCTGACAAAGAGGGCTTCCTCCGCTCAGAAACCTCCCTTATCCAAACCTGCGGAAGGGCTGCCAGAAACGTTTTAGGCCGTGTGATCCTCTATGCCGACAAAATGACCTCTGCTCTCAAAACCTGTCTTGCCACCACAAGCAAACGGCGCCAGATCCAAGAAGCCTACAACAAAGAACACGGCATCACCCCAAAAACTGTTCAAAAAAGGGCAAATGAAAATCTTCTCGAAACCTTCGGCGGAGCAGCCCCTAAAAAAGAAGCCCCCGAAAAAGAGCACCTCACCCCTCAAAAAGTCGCCAAAAGGATGAAAGAGCTCGAAACCTCAATGAAAAAAGCGGCTAAAGAGATGCGCTTTGAGGAAGCGGCAGCCTATCGCGACGAAATGAAAAAATACGCCTCCCTAGAGCTTCTAGAAGACCATCCCCTCTAAAAAAGCGTTTTAGTTGGAGAAACTCTGATTTATATTGGATTGCTCAATAGTTGCGTCAAAAACACGTCTAGATCCATCTAAGACCATACCTACACCAACCCCTTGGGTTACCGGATGAGGAATGAGTCCAATCAAAACACCCGTGCAAATTTCAACCAATCCAACAATGAGATCATCCAGCGGAACCCCGCTCGACACCTGCGCGTATAGAGGCTCCACTATAAAATGAACTTTGTCTGATTCCGATTTACTAAACACCCATTTCCGCATCCATTCAAAAGGGACCAATTGGATGTATGCGGTGTTTAATGCAAGACTATCTTCGAAGGATTGAATGGACTCGATCAGACGCAATAACGAAGTCCTCGTTTCATCTGAGAAATGATATAAATCTAGATTGTCTTTTATTAAGCTGGCCGCTTCTTTTATAGTCAGAGATAGATTACACTCAGCATTTATCTTTCTTATGAAAGAATGCAAGAAACTATAACTATCCATCAATAAATTATCTGATTGTCCAATCTCTTTTTCTATTTGATCGTAAGTCTCTAATTTAGAGAAAGTCGAAATGTTTTCTTTACTAAAGCCATAGAGGGTAAAAAAAGAAAAACTTATAAAAATTAACGAAACCAACCAAGAGCGATTGCAAGGGAAATAAAAGCCACCATACATGCCTTCCACCTTTTTTTTTTGTCTCCTGATTTCCAAGCGTGCTCAAACGCCGTTATGAGCTTTACTAGCATATATCCTATGAATGGTGCCAAAACCATAAGACCTAAAAGTCGAAAAAGAAATATCTTCCAATTGAGTGTCGAGATCCATTCCATACACGACATTCTATAAAAGACTATAATTTTCTCACAGTTTAAAAACACAACTGCGAACAAAACTGATCTACGAGAAACAAAGAGTCGAATTTTAGAAAGAGCTTGAACGAGCTGCCAAGCTGCAATCCTACCCCTTCAGGGGGAGGTAAAGCGGCCAATTTATCAACCAATCCTTAAAGAGTAAGAAGAATTCCTCCTTCTGAAGAAGGAGGTTCTTTTAAACCTCAATGAAAAAAGCAGCTAAAGAGATGCGCTTTGAGGAAGCGGCCGCTTATCGCGATGAGATGAAAAAATATGCCTCCCTAGAGCTTCTAGAAGACCATCCCCTCTAACGTTTAAAAACAGGAAATGCTGCAAGAAGTTGAGGCATCATACGCTTTAGAATTTCTCCAGTAGCCTCCCCTATTAACGCCTTATGGTCATCAGCAAAAAATGTTCCTTTAGCTTCTTCTAATTGGCCCCATATGTTACTAAATATAATTCCGTTTGCTACAGCAGCAATATCGGCACGAGCTTCCATTTTTTCTTTCTCTGAAAGAGGACTGATCGATCGACGCGCCAAACGAGTATCATGAAAACTAAAGACTACCATGTTTTTTATACCAGGGAGCCGAGATTCTAAATTCGCAATTAAACTAGCGCTTGTAATCGCCATATTTTCTTTCCTGCGTATTCTTCTGTTTTTTTATAAAAAGCAAGGACTATAGCGGACAACCTAAATTAAGAAAAGAGCTCAAGTTTATACCCAAGATGAATAAAACCTTGTACTGCACACACCAATGTTTTGATAAGCCACAAAGTTCTACGATCTCTAAAAGATAAGTCAATAGAAGTATTAGGAAGCTCTAGAAGGAGCCGTTGCATCTGTGTTAGAAGTCTTTCGATGCAAGTACTATCTAGTCCGTTTGGGAGAAAATCAGCTGGAATAGCTCTTTGTAAAACAGAGAGCGCTCGTTTCACTTCTTCGATGCGGGGAGTTAAACTTCTTTCTAAATGCCGTAGGCGTGCTTCTAGCGAAGTGTTTGGGGAAAGAATGGCTCTTTCTAAAAAGATTTCCAAATCATTTGTAATAGCAAGCATTCTGTTGATGGTTAAACTAAAAAGGGGACGCTCCTCCTCCTCAAGAGAAGAAAGACCTTCGGCTAGAGCTCTGCTAAGCTGAGCTCGATTTTCCTCAAGACGCCTTGTTTCTTGAGTAATTTCAGAAAAGACCTCTCTTTGAAACTCTTCTAGACCTCTTAAAGCTTCATCTGACAAAAACCCGGGCTCTTGAGACGGGAAGGCAACAAGAGCATAAGCTATCGTTTTAAAGGCATCCTCACAAGCTCCCCAAGAATGCGCTCTGTGTCTATCATAAAAAGCTTGTAAACGAGGAGAAGAGCAAACATTCCGAAGGATCTCCAAGGTGATCATTAACGCTATCCGTGCCACACTTTCAATGAGTGCAAGGGAAAGCATCCCCAGAGTAAGTGGCTGCGTTACAATCCACATAGCCACTTGCCCTCTAAAAGAAGAGGGTCTTAACCTCAGACTCTCTATCGTTCTGCAAAAAAAAGAGCCGGTTAGAGATGTGCCTGTATCTACATCAAAAAGAGCTCTGGCTTGCAGACTAGGCCTACCTTCTTGCAAAACTCCTGCAAAAACCATGAGCAGATCCTTAGTTTTTCGAGGGTCAAGCATAGAGTCTAAAAAAATTTTAGCCTACTAAAATCACTGGGGCATTTTGCTTACCTAATTGGTATTACCCGAAATGGTCGGAAAAATATAGGTCATAAAGCAGAGTGCTGCAAGAGATGTGCCGAAAGAGTTTTGCACTTTGAAAGCATTGATCTCAAAAGTTTCTCCAAAAGTCTCGTACTCTTCTTTTTTGTAACGACGATTCACTTCTCCCATAAGAGAGACTTGCATCATTTTTTTGGCAACCTGTTCTGCCGCTTCAATCGTCGGAATCGTGCCGCCCTTGTGGTAAACCTTTTCGTATTCGGCGGCAAAACCTCCGATATGTTTCTTATCAGATTTTCTTCTTACCTGTATTCGCCCAACTCCCGTACAGAGTAAGTCTCCTTGCACTCCGTTTACAGAAGCCATGATTGTCTCTAAAGCGGCCCCATGACGAAACATTGTTTGTGCTTTTTTAAGGGAAATCTCTTTTGATTCGGGCGGGAGGACAGAACTGTATTTTATAATATTGAAATTCTCAATTTTGGCATCCATAAGCGCAAGATCATAAGAGCCCGTTTCCCATGGATCTTCTCCTGAACCAATATCTGTATCGCCTCTGCCTGATGTAACAAAATACTCTGCAGGAATTCTGCACCCATAAACGATAGGTTTCTCTGCTACAAGCTTACCGAATGAACTGCATATAAGAAGAAGTAAGATTTTATGTAACATAAAGCCCTTTTTTCTTCTTATTACGAGTAATTGCTCTTTCTATGCAAGTGGTTTTTATACCGAAATGATTTATAGTCTTTTAAAAAGAAAGAAGACTCTAAAAGCTAATCTTTCAGAGTCTTCGTAAAAATTACTGAGCAGCCTCTTGCAAAAGAGGCAATACTTCTCCTACAATTTCTTGAACACCAGAGAGTAAATGGGAGAGCATCCAAAAAACTCTTCTATCTTCAAAAGAAAAGTCTAAAGACATATTTCGCATATGCTGAAGTCCTAATCTCACTATTCCAGATAGAGTGTTTGGAATCGGGTCTCTTAGAGGGAGAAATTCCGCGGGAATTTCAGCTAATAACCCTGTAAGAGCTCCGGGAGGAATAAACGCCTCTATGGTAGGGAGAAGCTCTTCTAGAGGAGCTTCTACAATCTCTGCCGCTCTTCTAATATAGCCTTCAATCAAAGAGTTGCCTGGGAGAGATACACTTTGCAGTACAGCCTGTAAAGAATTTAAAACTTCAGTCATTCCCGTTACTAGCAAAGGCAGAAATACAAGCACTGCAGGTGGCATGCCCATACGAACTGCATTTACAAGCAGTCCTAGCTCCCCTCTATTTTCCCGCACTTGTTGTAACAAATCACGAAGTTCAGCCCCATCTTCAGCGCAAAACTGATTTAAGCGAGTCAAAAGCTCTTCAGGAATTAAGCCGCTTCTTTTGTTAGGAAAAGCGACAAGCGCACAACCTAAAGTTTTAAAGGTGTCAAGAGCTAGTGTAGAAGAAGGAGCTAGATGTCTGTCATAAAACCTTTGTAAACCTTCAGTACGAGAGATTGTAAGAAATACTAAAACAACACCTCTTAAAGCTAATCGAGCTACGCTTTCAATCACGGCGAGCGGTAGCATACAAACTACAAGAGGTTGTGTAACCACCCACATAACCACTTGAGTTGTGGTGGAAGAAGGGACATATCGTAAATTCTGTATTGTCTTCCCAAAAAGAGAACTAGTAAGAGAAAGCTGTGGGCGGTTTTCTTGAGCAAACCTTTGCAACCCTTCGAGTACACCTTGAATCTGCTCGAGCTGATCAGCCGTTATTGCCGGAAAACCAGGTTGGGGTGGGCCGCCTAAGTGGCCGCCTAATGCTGGAAACATAGCCGGGGCCATACCTGGAAACATACCGTGTAAATGAGGAAAATCCATAAAACCTTTGTTTTAAAATTTTACTAATTAGGAGTTACGCAGTTGGATCTTTACAGAGAATTTTTATTTTCTAATAATACAT
>CAZBHP010000099.1:0-6234 GCA_964491795.1 uncultured bacterium
GGTTGTCCTTAAAAATATGCTCTGGGCTCATGTGCAGGTCTATGAGATGTTGAAAGCCATGCCAAGAGGGGAAGAGTCGCAAATTGGTTTAGTGCATCAATATTTACGCTTTGAGCCTTACTCTAAGTGGAATCCTTTTTCTTCGATCATCTGTCGCTATTTAACGAAGAATTTTCATGAGAGCATTTTAACTTTTTTACGTACCGGATTTTTCAAATTCACCATCCCTTTCAAAGGATCGCTTTCGTTCTCATTACCGAGCGCTAAAGGCTCTTATGATTTTCTAGGGATCAATTACTACTCAAGAGCGCTTTTGAAGATGCAGTGGTCTTTAAAAGAGCCTTTACAGGCTGCTTGTTATCCAGATGAAGTGATGACAGATATGCCCTACGCCGTCTATCCAAGAGGCTTTTATGAGGCTCTTGTAGATTGTAGCTCACTTGGTAAACCTATCTATGTGACCGAAAACGGAATTGCCGATGAAAGAGACGATAGAAGAGAGGGTTTTATTCGAGGTTATCTTGAGGCGCTTAGTGATGCAATGAAGAAAGGGGTAGATGTGAGAGGCTATTTTTATTGGTCGCTTCTCGATAACTTTGAGTGGGCAGAAGGCTGGAAAATGCGCTTTGGCCTCTATTCATTTGATCCCATTACGAAAAAACGGACTCTAAAGAAGGGAAGCCAAATCTACCGACAAATCATCGAAGAAGCGAGAGGATCTACTCAAGATCTTACATCTCACAAGATGATGTAGAAAAATCGCGGTCCATGACTGTCTTACGTTTGTCATTTTTCGCGTTTTCAATGGCTTTATCACACGCATCTTGAATCAACTTTGTCAACGCTTCTACTGCAGAAGCTGATGTGTTCATATCTGATTTCTCGCGGATATAGTTTTTTACTTTACTTACAACAACTAAAGTTTCTTGACTCATACCAATATCTCCTTAAAAAATGGAAAATCTACTTTAGGAGATTTTGTGTTTATACTCAAGGGGTATACCCAAGATGATTAAAAGAAACTCCTTCTTAGAAGAGCGTTCTTTTATACAAAACTTAAGAGTTTCTCCTTTTTTCTCTTTATGTAGAGATCTACAAAGTAAAAGAGGAGATAAAGGTAAGGATATACCTGATAGAAGAGTGCAGGTACAGTCCAAATGATGGCATGGACATCGTGGAAAAGAGAACTTAATTGCTGATCTTTGAGTAAGAGTTGTAAAACCAGAGCGGCAATTCCCAAAGATAAAATCAGAACAAAAGTAAAAGAAGAGAGTTGGTAAGGATGATGGATGAGATAGAGTGTCGGAAAAAAATAGAGGAGAAAAGATCCTTTGGAAGGTTTCCAACAAAAAACTAAAAGCTGCAGAGACTGGAGCACGCTTGAAAGGACAAGGCTGCTTGCAATCCCATAGAGGAGGCTTTGTTGAAATAGACAGAAGCCAAGAAGGAAAGGCCAAGCAAGAAGGGTGGTTTTGCGTGAAACAAGAGGAGAGAGGAGAAGAGCTATTCCTAAAAAGTCATTGAAAAAGAGGGTAAGAATTTTTTTGGAAAAAGTGAAGATGTTGTGATTTGTGCACATCGTTATAAATAGAGAGAGTGAGCCCTCTAGATGAGCTCCTATATACCAGAGAATAGAGAGGGTAAAAGTGGTAAAAAAAATCTTCATCTTCTTTTTCTTCGTACCAAGTTCCTCTTTAAAGGGCAAGATCGATATACTCTTTGTTATGGAACATGTAGAGATTAGAGATTTAGGAATTCATGGAGAGGGGATTGGAAGCCTTGCAGGGCTTACCCTTTTTGTCCCAGGGATGCTCCCAGGAGAGGAAGGGGAGGTCCGAGTCCTAGAACGGAAGAAAAACTATGCGACAGCTGAGCTTCTTCGCCTTTCTAAAAAAGCAGAAGGGAGAAGAGATCCCATCTGCCCCCATTTTTCTAAGTGTGGTGGGTGTCAGCTCATGCATCTCTCGTATGACGCCCAGGTAGCGCTCAAAACAAGGCGTGTAGCAGATAGCCTCGATCGTATTGGAAAAATTAAAGGGTATAAGCTCTTTCCCTGTCAAAAAGCGCCGTCAAACCTCTATTATCGCAACAAGATCCAATTACCCGTGGAAGGAAACAAGGTGGGGCTTTATGCCCGGGCAAGTCACGAGTTGGTAGAAGTCGATAAATGCTATATCCACAATCACCAGGGCGAAGAAGTCTATGGCTTTATCCGCTCTCTTTTACTGAAGTTTCCAAACGCTCATCTTAGACATCTCTGGATTCGGACCAGCATTCATAAAAAAGAGGTGCTAGTGGCTCTGGTTACACGAGAAAAGGCGACACCTCATCTCCGTAAGCTTGGAGAAAAAATCTTCTCACATCCGTTGGTTGTTGGGGTGATGCACGGAAGAAACGATCGGACAGATAATGTTTTGCGTCCTAATTCATTGACTTCTCTTTTTGGGAGAGATTTTTTAGAAGAGACGATGTTGGGAGTTGAAGTTGAAATTGCCATGGAGAGTTTTTTTCAAGTAAACACCTTGCAGGCTGAAGCTCTTTACCAAAAAGCATTTTCCCTCGCAGGGATAAAAAGGGGAACTCGAGTCCTCGATGCTTATTGTGGAGCCGGCCTTTTTGCAACTTTCCTTGCTAAGGAAGGTGCCTTCGTCACCGGGATTGAAGTGGTTTCTGAAGCGATCAAAAGTGCAAAGCGTAATGCAGAAAAAAATGGGGTAGAGGCAGAGTTTTTGCTTGGAAAAGTAGAAGAGGTGATTCCAACACTGCCTCGTTACGATGTCATTTTTCTTAACCCTCCACGTAAGGGGTGTGAAAAGATTGTGATCGATACGATTGCTAATTCTCCTCCTGAAAAAATCATCTACACCTCGTGTGATCCGGCAACCCTTGCTAGAGATCTTTCCCTGTTTCAGGAGAGGGGATTTCAGGTTCAAGAGGTTCACCCCTTCGATCTTTTCCCCGAGACCATGCATGTAGAGACAATTGCCCTTCTTGTTAAGAATCGTATGTGATAGAATAGCCACCTTAACTTAAGGAGGGCGATATGAAAATCTGGATGGGAGTGTTTGCTCTCTGCAATTGTTTTTCTTTAGTATGGGGAAGAGAAAGTAAAGAAAAAGTTCCCCAATACCTACAGTTTATAGAAAAACATAAAGATGTGCTCGGAAGTTTTGGCAATTATAAAAAAGGGGAAATCCAAGTGGTCACAGACCTCAAGTTAATTGCTGAAATTCAAGAGGTTCATAAAGTCCGTTGCCAACAGAGAGGGTTGGCTGAGAAAGATGCTCTTAACGCAAGCCGTATTGGTATCTTATCAGATGATTCGTATTGGATTTTAGTGCGTGACGCAGTCATTTTCCCAACAGGTGCTTACGGAGTTTACAATCGGCTTATTTTAAAAAGCTCACTTGCTAACAATGAGGGGATTGCTGGTGTAGCTGTTTTACCTAGGTTAGAAGATGGTAGATTTGCTCTTATCATTGCTTATCGCCATGCTACGAGAAGCTGGGAATTAGAGATTCCCAGAGGTGGTAAACCAGATAAGGAGACTCTAGAAGATGCAGCAAAGCGGGAATTAGAAGAGGAAACTGGGCTTATTGCAACCGATATAAAGCCACTTGGGACAATGGCAATAGATCCAGGTGTGACAAGTGCATTAAACGCCATTTTTCTAGGAACCGTAAAAAAGAAAGGGATCGCCAACCAAGATTTTTCCGAGGCCATTTTGCGCTGGGAGCCTTTTACTCTTAAAGAGCTCAAAGATGCCTTTTCCCAAGGCTTTGTGATGCTTGATATTAACGGAGTCAAACAAAAGGTGCACATGAGAGATCCTTTCTTGGCTTACGCTCTTTTTCAAGCAGAAAACAAAAAACTGTTACCGTAGGGCTATACCGAACGTGATTCAAGAATCGGTATTTTCGCGAAGCCGGCGCTCAAAATTTAGAGTAGGCGGAGCCGATGCCAAAGTGAGCCCCTATTAACAATAGGGCGAGTTTTGGCAATTCTAAAGTTTGAGATGCCCGCTAGCTAAAAACCGATTCTTGAATCACGTTTGGTATAAGCGTTTATGCAAGCGTACGAATAGTGACCCTGTTCCACTAAGACAAAGTAGAATACTAAAGATAAGAACGGCAAGAGGGCCGAAGAGCACGCAAAGAAGCCCTCCAAGCGGTGGGCCTAACATCCCACGCATCCCCACCATCACAATATTTACTCCGCTGAAGCGAGAGCTTTCTTGCTCATTCGAAAATAGGGGGCCTGAGAGGTGCCAAATCAAGTGGGAGCCTGCCTGGGCAACACCATAAATGACATAAGCCAAATAGAGCCAGAGAAGAGAGTGGGTCGCTAAAAGGATGCAGAGTGGGAAAAGGGCAAAGCCGACAAGAACTAAAGAGGTAAAGATGTTTCTCGGTAAACGCTCTAGAGCTTGTGTCCATAAAGAAGAGGTAGAAACAAAACCAAGACCTTTGCAGATCGTGTAAGCAATCATGAGGTCTTTATAAGAGAGATGGAGAGTTTCTGCAAAGAAAATAGGGATGACAGGCTGTAAGATCATCAGACCCATGCCGCCAATCATAAACGCCCATTGAAACTTTCGAAACTCACTGTGTTTTTTCATTAAAGAAAAACAATCGACCCAGGGCCTTTTAAAGCTTTCCCAATAATTTTGTCCTTTTTCTACAGAAGGGGGCTCTTGGTTTCTATCTTTAGAGAGGAGTGCTTGGATAAAAGAAGCGATCAGACCTAGAATAAGAGCTACAGCAAATAAAGCCTTCCAGAGGTGGATATGGTGATCAAGAAGAGATCCTAAAGCAACCGCGATCAAAACCCCTTCGGCGTAGCCTATCGCAGATCCAATTGCAAAGTATCTTTTTAAAAGGGAAGTGGGGAGGTTTAATTTTAAGATCTCCATCCAAGAGGGGATAGCAGCGCGGGTGTAGATCATGTAGAGGGTAGATGCCAAGATTAAAAGCCATACGTTATCAAACCACAAAGCGCAAAGGAAAGGGATACGGGCAAGAAGGCTTGCTCCTAAAAGATTACTCCGTAGAGAGTGTTTTTTCTGGGATACTTTTTCGCTCCAGTAAAAGGAAAAGAGAGAGGCGACCGGTTTAAGCATGGTCAAAAGAACAATCTGTAAGGCGCTTGCCCCTAAGTTTTTTAATAAAATAAAGGGGAGAAGCGGGTAGAGCGAGACTAAAGGCTCATGAAAAAGGCTGGAGGCAACCACAACCCAGAAGGTTCGGCGGACTGCGGGAGATAAGTCTCTTGTCATACAAGAGGAGAGTATACCAAAGGTTTACTCGAAAAAGAAAGCTTCTTTCTTAATCTATATATTTTTATTTTTAAAGTTGATATTTTTTAAGTTTTATAATAAAATAATATATAATTATCGTTAATTTGATAAAAATATTTATGAATATTAAAACAACCCCTTTTTTGGCATATCCTCTAGAGCTCTGTAAATGGGCTGCATATCCTGCTATTTGCTTACAAGACAAAGGCCTTTCGTATAAAGCTATTATTCCTGCTACCATTGGCCTGATTGCTATAGGGATTATATCAGCAGTCGGTATCGCTTTAAGCGTGGTTGGTATACCTTTACGGGCGTTTATAAATCTTCCAGACAAGCAGGCTTTACAGAGTTTTAAGCAAGATTTCTCAAGTTTTAAAAATTATTTTTTATATTTGGGTATGTTAGGGCGCTTTATAGCCCCTTCATGCGGCGATGAAGCGGTGGATTTAGGAAGAAAAGAGTTTCTCAATCTACCTGAGCGACATATATGCAAGTGATCAGAAGTTACCCCTGTTTCTCTTATCCGACGGGCTTATGTCTAGGCATAATCCATAAGGGAGCTCATTTGCAGCATGAAAAAAAGCCTGTCCTAGCGGCCCTCATGGCAGCAGTTGGAGTTGTAGCTATTCCTCTGATTGGTTTTTTTGGGTTGCTTTTTACCGTTTTCTTTGCGCCTCTTCGTGCTGTTGTAAATATTTTTTTTGATTGCTTTAAAGACAGCCTTCAAGCAGATTATGAAATGGTAAAAACTTGCGTTCCTCAAATTTTCCAAGAGATGCGTTTTATGTTCCCGATCGGTGACAACGAGGAGCTTCTTGCGAGGAGAGGGGAGATCTTAGGTTTAAATGATATCCTTTTCAGACCTGAAGGGTCAAATGGATAGTATATACCCAAGGTGATTCAAAACTTGGCATTTTAGCCTCGCTGACATCTCCAAA
>CAZBHP010000100.1:0-6146 GCA_964491795.1 uncultured bacterium
ATAAAAGTCCAATTTTTAATTGCATCTCTTTATCGTAATCTAAAAAGAAAAAATAGACCATCTCAATTAGCTGGCCTGCTAGAATATTTTAGATGAAAATCTCTCTGAAAGAAGCTGCCCAGTATTTGAAGAAAGGAGAAGTAATTGCTTCTTCTACCGATACTGTATGGGGTTTTTTGGCTCCTTTTAACAATGCTGAAGCTATTGAAAAAATTTATACTCTTAAAGAGCGTCCAGAAACTAAACCTTTAATCCTTCTTCTACCTCGTAAAGAAGAAGTCGTAAAATATACATCCTTTATTCCCCCACTTGCAAAAAAAGTCATGGAGAAATTGTGGCCAGGACCTCTTACCCTTGTGTTGCCCGCTAATCAAGAAGCTGTGCCTAGCTACTTACTGCGAGGAGGCTCTACGATTGCTATTAGGGTCCCCTCTCACCCGCTACTCTCTCCTTTGCTAGCTCTGGTAGGACCACTGGTTGCCCCTTCTCTAAACAAATCTGGTGAAAAAGTTTTAGAGACCTTGGAAGAGGTGGAAAAGAATTTTGGAGTTGAACTTCCTTTTCTATACGATGGAACCCCTCCTAATAGCTCCCCCTCTACCCTCGTAGAATTTAAAGAAAATTCTTTTACCATTCTTCGAGAAGGAGCTATAACAAAGAGCTTGCTGATTAGCTCTCTAGAAGGGTAGACTACTTAGATCTAAGTATATCTATTGCTAAAAATCCCCGTTACTATTTAGGGTGAAATTTAATCATTATTGCAAAGGGGAAATATATGTCTGCAAAAACAGTGCAAGTTGGCGATAAAGTAAGCGTTCATTATATCGGGAAATTAAAAGATGGTCGGGTTTTTGACTCTTCTAAAGAGAGAGATCCGCTTGAATTTACAGTCGGAAGCGATCAGTTAATTTCCGGGTTTGATAGTGCAGTTGTTGGAATGCAAGAAGGAACGCAAAAAGTGGTTACCTTAACTCCTCATGAAGCTTATGGCGAGCATGACCCAGAGCTTGTTAAAGAGGTAGATAAAAAATATTTTCCCCCTCATTTAAGTCCTGAAGTAGGTCAAAGCCTACGTTTAGGAGAAGGTGTAGAGGCAACGGTTGTAACAATTACATCGGTTGATAAAAATAAAGTGGTTTTAGACGCTAATCACCCTCTTGCTGGCAGCGATCTAATCTTTGAAATCGAACTGGTAAAAATTCATTAAAATGCGTGTATTAGGAATAGAAACTTCGTGCGATGAAACCGCAGTCAGCGTTGTAGAGAACGGCTCTATGATCCTTTCAAACGTTATTTATTCTCAAGAAGCCCTTCATCAAAAGTTTGGCGGTGTTTTCCCAGAGCTTGCCTCTAGAAATCATTTAGAAGCTTTTTTACCTGTTTTGGAAAAGGCACTTGAAGAGGCTAATGTGAGTCTATCTTCTATAGATCTCATCGCAGTTGCAAATAAACCTGGTTTAATGGGGTCTTTGCTCATCGGTGTTACCGCTGCAAAGGCTCTCTCCTTTGCTTTAAAAAAACCGCTTGTAGCAGTCAATCACATTGAAGCTCATTTATACGCATCTTTAATGCAGGCTGAAAGGACTTTTCCTGCCTTAGGGCTTGTGATCTCGGGTGGTCACACAACCCTTTATCAAATTTTAGATGAGATTACTTACATACCGATTAGTCAGACAGTAGATGATGCGGTGGGAGAAGCCTTTGATAAGGTGGCTCGCCTTTTAGATCTTCCTTACCCGGGCGGTCCTTCTATTGAGAAATTAGCAAAAGAAGGCAATGAAGCTAAATATCCTTTTAAAGAAAGTCATGTAAAAGAAAATCCTTTTGCCTTCTCTTTTAGCGGGCTAAAGACACAAGTTTTGTATGCGATAAGAGAAAGAGAACTATCCGAAGAAGAAAAAAAAGATCTTGCAGCTTCTTTTCAAGAAACTGCTTTACGTACTGTTGTGCGGATTACCCTTCAAGCCGCTGAAGAATTGGGAGCTTCTGCCCTTTATGTGGGGGGTGGGGTAAGCGCTAACTCACGTTTACGTACCCTTTTTGCAGAAAAAAAACGGGAGAGTTTAAAAATCTTTTGGCCACCTAGGGGCTTAAGTGTCGATAACGCAGTCATGATTGCAGGCCTTGGCTACCACCTTTATAAGAAAAATGGGGGGGCGGATCCCCTAGAGCTTACCGCTGAGCCTACTAGTAGAATTAAATCCTTGTCGTTTAGGGAAGGATTCGATAGAATATGTGTCAAAACTGTGAATTGAAAAACTCCGTAGGAAAGACATGGCAAAAAAGAAAGTACGACAAGTTGTGACTCTAGAAAGCACAGAGAGCTCTTACAGAACCACGACAACTAAAAATCCTCGTAATACAACAGCTCGCCTTGAATTAAAAAAGTACGACCCTAACTTAAAAAAACACACTGTTTTCAAAGAGAAAAAGTAACTCTTAATGTTTGAGTTTTCCATTGCTAAGAGCTATTTGTGGCCTAAAAAAAGGCATTTAGCTGTTTCTTTAATTGGATTCCTCTCGATCTTTGTAATCAGTATTGTAATTTGGCTCCTTCTTCTCTTTCTCTCCATTACAGAAGGGATAGAGAAGACTTGGCTCTCTAAGCTGACGTCTCTTCATGCTCCAATTCGAATTACCCCCAAAGAAGCCTACTACCGATCTTACTACTATCAAGTAGATACGATCGCTGCCCTTTCTCACTACACCCCTAAAACAATTGGCGAGAAAAAAATCTCCCCTATTTCTGATCCTTATCAACCAGATGTGGATGAAGAGATCCCTTTTTATTGGCCACAGCCGATCTATAACAAAGAAGGAGACCCTCTCGATCTAGTTCACGAGGTATTTAACGCCTTACAAAGCTGTAAAGAAACTTATCCTTCTCTCTCTTTTGCTGATTACGAAGTCACAGGGGCACTAGCTCGTCTTCGACTCCTACGACATAAAAAAGATGGTCATTTTAGAGAGTGCGAGCAAAGCTTCATCACACAAGCCTCTTATATCGCCTCTTTTGCAGAGAAAAACCCTCGTATGCCGAGCCTTTTACAAAAGCCTCTTGTAAAAGATGTCAACTATCTACTAACAGCTGCCGAGTATGGCTTTGAATCTACAACAGAAGAGACAAAAGATAATCCCCACTTTAGTATCTCTTTACCCAAAAGCAAAGAGTCTCTCCTCTCATCGATTTTTTCTAATCTAGACCTCGATGAAGTCCTCCTTTTTGAAGAATGGGAAATGCCTCATGAATTTCTACCAGAAGAGATCCCTTTTGTTGCCTATGCATCAAAAAATCGCCTTATCTCTCATTTTGTTTTGCCAACTAATTCCAAAGATGCGCCTCCCTCTTCTATGCAAAAAGGGATTCTTAAACGGGTAGGAAAAGAGCTTATTTTTACTACCCCCTCCACTACTTACACCTTTACCGAAGAAGTTCCACTCCATCTTGCTAAAGAGACTGCAGTAAAAGCTGTGATTGCAAAAGCAGAGTCTTTAAACATTGAAAAACTAAGAGATGTTCATTTCTCTCTCTCTTTTTCCGTTCAGGGCCAAGAAATCAAAGGAGTATGTGACGGCTCTAAGCTTGCGATTCATAAAGGGGAGCTTCGTTATCTATTTACAACACCTCCCTCTATCGCACCCCCTTGGGCTTACGTGGTAGGAAACGAAATACACCTTCCGAAAAATGGAGTACTGCTCCCGAAAAACTTCCGAGACAATCATCTTTTAATAGGTGATGGTGGCTACTTCGCCTTCAACTCTCCTGGAGGCAGCTTTGTCCAAGAAGAGCGCATACCGATCCACGTAGCAGGGTTTTATGATCCTGGTATTATGGCGATGGGTGCCCGCTTTTTACTTGCCCCCAAAGAAATTGTAACCCTTATTCACGCCAGCACAAAACAGACCTCCCTAGATCCTCTTCTCCAAAATGGAATTCAAGTCTGGTGTAAAGATGTGAAAAAAACCAAAGAGCTCTCAGAGGAGCTGACTAAAATCTTTGAAAAAGAAAACCTTTCCACTTACTGGCAAATCACACCTTTCTATGAATATGATTTTGCTCGAGATCTGATCGGCCAGTTTCAGAACGACCGCATCCTTTTTATGCTGATCGGTATTATCATTTTGATGGTTGCATGCTGCAATATCATTTCTCTCCTCCTTCTCCTTGTAAATGATAAAAAGCATGAGATTGGAGTCATTATCTCTTTAGGCGCCTCAAAACGGAGCATTGCCGTTATTTTTGGCCTATGTGGAGCTTTTATGGGGTGGATCAGTTGTTTAGTCGGTATTGGATGCGCACTTTTAACTTTAAAAAACATCGATGTTCTTGTCCGCTTTCTCTCTATGATTGAAGGACGCCAAGCCTTTAATGCCCTCTTTTATGGAGAATCTCTCCCAAAAGAATTAAGCATAAACGCTCTTCTTTTTGTGCTTGCAGTCACTCCTCTTCTTTCCCTCTTAGCTGGCTTAATTCCTGCAATGAAGGCGTGTAAGCTAAAACCTTCTGCTATCTTGAGGTCAGAATGAAAGAGCCGTACGTGATGTATGCAGAAAACATCCATAAGACATTTCATTACCCTAAAAAAGTCCCTATTCTTAAAGGGGTCTCTCTTGGAGTGCAAAAAGGAGAGACTGTATCAATTATTGGCCCTTCAGGATCGGGTAAGAGCACTCTTCTTCACATTTTAGGCACCTTAGAGAGCCCCTCGGAAGGTAGCCTCTCTTTTTTTGGAAAACAGGTGGCAGAAAAAGAGTTTTCCAATTTACGCAATCAAACAATCGGTTTCGTTTTTCAAGCTGGAAATCTTTTAGAAGAGAAGACCCTTTTAGAGAATCTCTTAATCAAAGCTAAAATTGGCCGCCGTTCTATAGCTCCTAATAAAGGAGCTCATTCGGAAGCCCTCTTTCTTTTAGAAAGAATGGGACTTCGCCATCGCATTGACTTTCCAGTGAAATACCTATCTGGCGGAGAAAAGCAGCGAGCAACGATTGCAAGGGCCCTTATGAATAACCCAAGCCTTATCCTTGCCGATGAACCTACCGGAAATTTGGACGCCCTTTCAGGACAAACTATCCAAAACATTTTGATCTCTACTTGTAAAGAGCTCGAAAAATCTCTGATTGTCGTAACTCACGATCTGCATTTTGCAAGCCTATGCGATCGTAAGTGCGAGCTTCATGAAGGGATTTTAATTTAAACAGTATACTCTTTAAATTCCCCTCCTATATAATAAAGGTGTGATCACAGATGTAACCACTTCTCTGATAGACGCTCGACTAGAGGATCTCCTTGCTTCTTTAGATATCTCACATCCAGAACTGTTAGAAGCTTTACGCTACTCTCTTTTACAAGGGGGCAAAAGACTTCGACCTAAGATGCTCCTCTCTCTTTCAGGAGAAAGCGGATTAGATGTGGCCTGCGCCTTGGAGATGATACATAACTACTCTCTTATCCACGACGATCTTCCAGCCCTTGATAACGACGCTATAAGACGAGGAAAACCTACTCTTCACAAGCAATTTGGAGAGGCAACAGCCCTTTTGACAGGTGATTTTCTTCTAACTTACGCTTTTGAGGTGGTCTCTAAAGCATCTCTTCCCTCACCACTTCGAGCATCCCTTACTGAGATTCTATCTAGATACAGTAGAATTATGGTTTGTGGCCAAACTCTCGATATCGCCTCTAAAGATAAAGAAATTTCCTGGGATGAGTATCAAAAGATTGTAGTCGACAAGACTTCCTCTCTTTTCATGGCAGCACTTGAATGTGGCGCCCTTATCTCGAATCGTCCTTTACAAGAGATCGATACATGGCTCCATTTTGGCAAACTCTTCGGCCTCCTTTTTCAGTTAAAAGATGACTGCGAAGATAAAGAAGTCCCTTTTGCCCTTCAACAACTTGGCTCTGAAAAAATAGAAAAGATGGTCGAGCTTCTCACTATCCATGCAAAACAACTTCTACAAAAACTTCAGCCCCCCTCCCCTTTTCTCAAAGAGTTATTATAATAGGTGTTGACAGGAAACTGTTTTTTTTCCTGATTGAGGTAATGAAGCGTTTAGTTTTATTGTTTACAGTTTGCCTCTCAACTCTTATGGCTGCACCGGAAGCGATTGTCTTTTATGCAGTTCTATCGCCTGCACAAGAA
>CAZBHP010000101.1:0-6067 GCA_964491795.1 uncultured bacterium
TAAGCCCCGCCCTTAGCGGGGCTTCGTGTTAAAAAGCGATTTATCGAACCGAGATTCCGCCCAATGGTGGGTGTGGGAGGGATATGCGGAGCATCCCTCCCATTTTATATTATATTCTCACCTCTCTTAAAGCTGCATTCTAAGAAAACCTTATAACCCTTCTTATAAACAATTATTTATTACGCATTTAGGGGTGATGTAAAGCTGTTTGACATTAGGCGGGGGGTTGCTTAGAATAGGTGGATGAAAGATTACTCCCAAATAGAAGACTCTTTTGAAACCCGCAAAACCTTTCGCAAAGAGCGTAAAAGGATCCAGGAAAAGGACCGCTCTCAGTTTAAGAAAACCGATCAGGAGAAAAAAGAGCCCAGGGCTTTAGAGGGGATCTTACGGGGTCGTGTAGTTACCATTGCAAGTAGTGGCATTGTCATTGATTGTGAAGGGAAGCGGATTAAAACAAGTCTACGGGGAACTTTAAAGCAGGACAAATCAGAGCAAACAAAACTCCTTGCTGTGGGGGACTTTGTTTGGCTTGACGATCGCGGGCAAATCACTTCAATTGAGCCCAGGTTTTCTAAACTTGTCCGAGCAGATAATCTACGGAGAAATAAAGAGCAAATTCTCTGTGCCAATATCGATCAGGTCATTATCACAGTCTCTGCACACGAGCCAGAAATTAAACCATCACTTATCGATCGTTATATTATTGCAACCCTAAAGGGAAATATGTCCCCTGTGATTGTGGTAAACAAAATAGATCTTCTTCCGAAACCTCCCCTCCTTGACGCTCTTGAAAAGGTCTATACTGCTCAGGAGATTCCTTTTATTTGTGTCAGCTGTGTTACAAAAGTTGGGATTGATGCTTTACAAAAAGTTTTAGATGGCAAGGCTTCTGTCTTCTCAGGACAATCAGGTGTGGGTAAGTCATCGCTTATCAATACCCTCACAGGACTTTCTCTAAAAGTCGGGGAAATCAGAGCTAAAATTAATAAAGGTGGTCACACAACCACTCATGCAGAGCTAATCGCAATAAGCACAGGGGGGTTTTGTGTAGATACGCCCGGGATTAAAAGTTTTGCACTTTGGAAAATTTCGAAAGAAGAACTCTCTTCTTATTTTCAAGACTTGCAAGATTTCGCCCACCTATGCAAATATGAGAATTGCACCCATCTCCATGAGCCTGACTGCGCCGTGAAAAAAGCTGTGGAAAAGGGTAAAATCCCCAAGATTCGATACGAATCTTATGTGAGTCTGTATGACGAAGATTCAAACGATCCGTGGTCTTGAGATCATAGATTCTAGAGGCAATCCTGCCGTATTTGTAGAGATGAGATCAAACACCGGAGAAGTTGGCATTGGGATGGTTCCCTCTGGCGCTTCTACTGGAAAGCAAGAAGCAGTTGAGCTGCGTGATGGTAATCCGAGAAAATACCATGGCAAAGGGGTCACACGAGCTCTACAAAATATAGAAAAAGAAATCGCTCCTGTCTTGATTGGAAAAGATCCTAGAGATCAGCTTTTTATTGATCAAACGATGATAGATCTCGACGGCACCCCAAACAAAGGAGCTCTTGGCGCTAATGCTATTTTAGGGGTCTCTCTTGCGGCAGCTCACTTGTCTGCAAACGTGCAAAAAAAAGAGATCTATCAGCTTTTTGCCGACTATTTGCCAACCCTTCCTATACCGATGATGAATCTTCTCAACGGCGGAGCCCATGCAGATAACACCATCGATTTTCAAGAGTTTATGATCCGCCCCGTTGGATTTACTTCGTTCAAAGAGCGCTTAAGAGCTGGTTGCGAAATTTACCATACTCTGAAAAAAATTCTAATCTCGAAGGGTCTATCCACTTGTGTAGGTGATGAAGGGGGGTTTGCACCTAACTTAAGCTCTCCTGAAGATGCCTTGACCCTCCTTGTAGAAGCAATCGAAGTGAGCGGGTATAAGGCCGGAACAGAGGTAACTTTAGCCCTTGATTGCGCAGCTGGTTTTTTCTATGAAGACGGTTTTTATCTTACCCAGAAAAAGGGGGGGAGCCTTGCAAAAAGGACAAGCGATGAACAAGTCTCCTATCTCGAATATCTAGTCCGCAACTTTCCGATTGATTCGATAGAAGATCCTTTAGATGAGCATGATTGGAAAGGCTGGAAAAGACTTACAGAAAAGCTTGGCTCTTCCATTCAACTAGTGGGCGATGATCTTTTCGTCACAAATGTTATGCTCCTGAAACAAGGGATTAAACAAAATGTTGCAAATGCGGTCCTGATTAAACCAAACCAAATTGGAACGCTTAGTGAGACTCTAGAAACTATTCATTTAGCGAAAAGATCGCACTATAAAACGATTATCTCACATCGCTCTGGGGAGACCGAAGATACAACTATTGCAGACATTGCAGTTGCCCTTGCAACAGGACAAATCAAGATAGGAGCCCCTTGCCGTGGAGAGCGGACCGCCAAATATAACCGCCTTCTCTACATCGAAAAACTTCTTAACTCTTAAATCAGGAGAAAAAAAAGATGAAATTTTCTTTTTTATTGTGTGCAGCCTTTGCAAGCCTTTGCGCCGATCCGTTCGTAGATGATCAGTATAGTTTTATTAAGTCGGCTCTTGAACATTATACGCGCCCTTTTACTGTACTTAACCTGGGCGGAAGAGATGGGTATACCGAGCGTATTTTACAAGACTTTCCACAAGCATGCATCGTCTCTTTTGAACCTCTCTCAGAAAACACCCCCTCTTCACAAGTGGCCCTTTTAGGTAAGAAAATTACCCTTACCGATTTACAAAAACTCTCTGAAGTAGAGCATTTTGATGCCGTCTTAGCCCTTGCTTTTCACCCTGAATTAGTGCCTAAACCAAAAAGTTTTACCACAAAACTTGTTGTTTCTACCCTCTCCTCGCTCGGACACGATCTTTTTATTGAGCTTGCAGCTCCCGATAAAAACTATCAAAAAGCTCTTAACAGCAATCAATGGCTTGTTCAACAAGAGACCTCAACCCAAACCTACCATTTACAAAATAACACCCGTACACCCCTTAAAGATCATTGGTTTGCTAAAGAATTTACAACTTTTTTATTTACCACCTATGATAAGTCTCTTAGAACTTTGCAAAGCTCCTCTCCCTGGACGCTTCTCGTGTCTGATCCTCAAGGGATCTCTCTTCCCACGTTTCTTGTTTTAGAGGGGGTATTCCCTTCTAAAGAGTCTTTAAGAGATAGTCTTTCTCTTCTTCCCTGGAAACAATTTCCTACACTCACCCCTTGGAATATCAAAGTAGGCGGTAAGGAGCTCTCTTTTCGTCCTTTGTTTACCTCTTCCCCTTTCTCTAAAGAGTCGACTCTAAACTTAGTAAATGAAGAAACTAAAGAAGGGTTAGAGGAGACTCTGACTCAATGAAAAAAACGATTGCGATCTTTGGAGAATCAAAAGAAGGACCACTTAAAACGCTCCTTCTTTTACGCTCGCTTCCCAACATCGTAGAGATCATTGGAAACCCCACAGAAACTGGGCTTGGTGTCCATATGGCAATCCAAGCTATGCTCTTTGGGCGAGAAGTTCTTTTCTACAGAATCGAAGAAGAGGGGTTTCAAAGAGAGAACTACGCCTTCGGGTGTAAACTTCTAGAGACCCACCCCCGTAAAGATGATCTTGCTGCCATCGCCCTTCCGGGCGTTGGCGACAGCACGATCCTATCGCTTGCACAAAAAATTATACCGAGCGGTACGATTTTGCTCCTTACTGAGAAAGATCTCTACGATTTCACGACGCAGCGCTAGACATCTTAATAAATTCTTTAAAAATGATTTGCCAATCAAATAAAAAATATAGTACTGTCTTTTTTTTACTATTTTAAGGAGCTTTCTATGAGTTGCACTGCAGTAGGAATAGACTGTCCTCTTTTCGGATTCTTCACTCCAGAATGTTTAGAAAGAGCACAAGAAGAGGGATTTTCTGCCCCTTTGGAACTGGAGGTTTTCAAAGATAATGCAACACTCCTATCTCGTGTTATCTATAGTGGGGATAAAGAGCTTACAGTCGCTGGGAGACGTTTTAGTGAAATTTTCCCCTCAAGTAGACTCAACACCAAGTTTCCAGAGGCTCTTTCTCGATTGCTAGCCTACGCTGTTTGTGCAGAAGAGGCCCGCCCCACAGCAGAGGGCCCTCTTCTCGAATTAATTGTTAAAATTTTAGAGTGCACAAAGCGTTTATCTCTCTGTTTTCAAGGAGAACGTAGATGTAAAATCGACGATCTGTCCAAAGTTACAATGCAATTTGATACTTGGAGAGGGTCTTATAACTCCCTACCATTAGGCACCGGTCCCGATGAACCTCCCTTCCCACCGATAAAGGTTGAATGTAGCTTAGTCTTTCCTGATTCTAGAAAAAATCTTTGCGTAGAAATTCCCGCTGATGTTGCTTCTAGCTTGTCTGATCAATCTAAATATGCTCTCAAGATCGACCTTACTCCAAGAGGAGTTCTTCATCTACAAACCGCTACTCGGGCTCGTCGTATTGTAGTAGTCGACAGTAGTGAATTAAAAAAGCTTGGGAAAAGGGCTGACTCATTATTTGTTACAGGCAAAAAGATTTCTTTGTTTTTTCAAGCCCCTCACATCATACCTACTAGAGAAGACCCACGTCGTATTGCATGCCTCTATTGTCCAACTACCTCTCCAGATCTAGTTGCTATGAGAACTGCTGTTGGACTCCCCGATTATTATGATGATGAGTCCTTGTTGTATGTTTTCGCTATCGTTAAAACTCCCCCACCAGAGGAAACTGATGTGTTAGAACGGATGCGACGATGCCCAAGCCTTGCTGGCTGGGTTGCTTCGATGGAAGAAAAGCCTAACCCTAAAGAAGAGGGGTCATGACCTCTCTAGTTAGTGCGTTAAGAGATGCTCTTACAAGCTGTGATCCCATCGCTTCTAGGGTAGAAAGAGATGTGGATTTTTTGACCCGCTCTAAAATGGATGACGTTCAAGCAAAGGCATCGTCTTTAGCTACAACTTTTTTTGCAAGCGTCCCCTGGAGAGATTTTTTCCACAACAATTCGGCTGGCCCTGATAGCGCTCGAGAATTTCATTTCTATGTATCTTCTCTTGTGGCTTATGCTATTTGTTTACACGAGAGTGTAAAACCCGAAGAAAATCTTTTAAGAGACCTCTCTGAAAGTGTTAGAAAAAAAATCCATTTTCTCTTTCACTCTTCTAAAGGCGACTCACCCTATCTAATCGGACATCTTAAAGATTATTTTTTATGGATCGAGAAGAGATTCACATTTGACCGTGCAGCTGTTCCTATAAGTGGGCACTTACTAACGGAGGTCGTAGGAGAGGTTGATCTAATCAGAAAACTAAAATTTGACCCCCCTTCAGGAAAGGTTTTTGTAATGACTCCTTGGAATTTAGCGCAAAGATTATTGGGCGGTTACTCTGAAGAAATAAAAGCCTGTCTAACCCCAGAGGACAGCCTAAAAGTACGGCTTGCTCCGCAACCTCAAACTATGGTCGTAGCTGATGGAGACGAAGTACAAAGCCTTACAGACGGAATTTTTAGTCTCTCTCGTGATGTTACCGACGTGTCTTTAGAATTTGGCCCGCCCCATCTTCTTTATTCAAAAGAAAATTTACGAAACAAGGCTATTTTGTATTGCCCAGTTGTTTCAAGCGATATTGCTAATATGCGTACTCGGGCAGGGTTAAGCGAACGCTACACCCCTTCTCGTCCCCTACGTTATGTTTTTGCAGTTATTCCCACAGATGCTCCCCTTTGCTTATCCAAAGCCGCTATCGATAGACTAAGAGCATGCCCTATTACCAAATTCCTAGCCGACGATTTATCTGTTTGAGCTTATACCAACTTGTCCCCTATCCTCCCTTATTCGCGAACTGCGAAAGGCAATCTGCGGCGATTCTCTCTTCGCTAATGTGAACAACCTTAGCTCTCGACTTTGGACATTTCCATAGAAAGTTAGTTTGCCGCTTTCTGTACAACCACATTCCCAAAAGTTATCCTTCTTTTTAAGCAAAGGGGCTGCTCTCACATAGCCCCTCTGCAC
>CAZBHP010000102.1:0-5828 GCA_964491795.1 uncultured bacterium
TGGTAACCCTTTAGCCCAGGAGATACTCGACTCTTCACAAGCTGTCCCGTGTAGCATACTCAAAAAGTTTTTATAACTGTAATTCTCTCATTTATAAAGGCTAAATTTTGCAAGACACTCTATCGTGCAAACATGCAAAGAGAAAGCTTATCCTGGATGTTATTAAAAATTTGCGCTAAGCTGTTTCCCTTTTCTTTAGTAAAAGGAGATGATCATGAGCGTATCAGCTGTAGGGGCGAGTTTCATAGTAGCGTTAGACGATCCTGCTAATATCTATAAACGAATGAGCCGCGATGCTCTCAGTGATGCCCTAATCAAAGCTATTGAATCGGACAACTCTGCTGAAGCTATTGCTATATTAAATAGCGGTTGCGAGCTTTCTCCTTATGATCTTGGTAAAGCTTTATGGTTAGCTATCGAGAAAAAAAATGATCCCTTAGTAAAACAATTACTAACCAAACCTATACGCTGGGATTTTTTCCCAGAAGCCTTAACTCGCGCTTTTATATATTCTTCTCCTTTCGCAAACGAGATATGGGAAATTATAAAAAGAAAAGGAATTAAAAGTGATGAGATGGGGAATGCTCTATGCAGAGCTATACAATGGGACTCTCCACTAGCTATCGAATTGTGGAAACAAGGAGGAATTGGCCCTTACAGTCTTGGGGAAGTGTTTAGAGATACCATAGAAAGAAGACATCCTTTATGCGATCTAATATGGGATTCTGGACAAGCTATGCATCCCACAACCTTAGGAGACGCATTTTACCAAGCTCTTGTTTACAACCCTGTGTGGGCTGAAAAAATATTCCTATCTAAACGTGATATCAACCCAAATAAACTTGGCGAAAGTCTCGCAATCGCTATTTGTAGACATTTCCCTCTAACTAGAGAGCTATGGGATTCCTTTAAACCCGGTTATAACGAATATTTCCGAGGTCCACAACATGTCACCAATGCTTTAGTTGCAGCTTTAGAGCATGATCCTCCTCTTGCAGCCACCCTATGGAGTTGGATAACAAGTCGTGTACGGCAAAAGGATTTTGGAATGGCTCGTATTTTATCCACAGCTATCCGCTTTCGATCTCCCTTAGCAAAACCGATCTATGAAGAACATTCTCGACTCTCTCCTCAATTTACAATGTCTTCCCGAGAACTTGTGGATGTCTTAGTAGAAGCTATAAAATGTGACTCTCCATTGACAACTGTTCTTATTACCTCAGAACTTGCAATGGACCCCGCCTCCCTTGGAGAGGCTCTGGTTCTCTGTTGGACAACTAACCGCTTAGATGTAGCACGCCTTTTAATGGCTCATCGTAAAATTTCTCCTGAAAGCGTCGGAGAAGTGTTTTCAGCAGCTATGCAAAGTGAAGGCTCTTTTGCCCAGGAGATACTCGACTCTTCACAGGCTCTTCCCTGTAAGATGGTCAAAGAGCTTTTAAAGTTATAAAATGAGGGCGGCGGGGTGCTCGAGTAAGCGGCGTAGCGTGACGAGAAACTCTGCGGCATCTACTCCGTCGATCACTCGGTGATCGGAGGAGAGGGTAAGCTTTAAGGTGTGGCCGATAGTGATTTGTCCGTTTTGGACGATTGGTTTTTGTTGGAAGGCTCCAACTGCAAGGATAGCGCCCTGGGGTGGGTTGATGACAGCTGCGAAAGAGGCTATTCCATACATGCCGATGTTAGAGATGGTGAAAGATCCGCCTTGATACTCATCGGGTTTTAGCCCCCCTTTACGAGCTTTTTTAGCTAGAAGAGATGCTTCTTGTGAGAGCTCTACGAGACTTTTGCGATCGGCGTGAAAGATGATGGGGGTAATGAGTCCTTCGGGAATAGAGACTGCCATGGAAATATCGACTGTCTTAAACCGGATGATTTTATTGTCTTTAGAGTTGTAACCGCTATTGATGATCGGATGTTTTTTCAAAGCGATTGCTGCAGCGCGGATGATGAAATCGTTATAGCTTACCTTGATGCCAACTTCCTTCAACTGGTTGCGCAGATCTATTAAGCGATCGACTTTAACCTCATCAACTAGATAGTAATGGGGAATCGTCATCTTTGAGGCTTGTAGACGAGAGGCTATTACATCTCGCATAGGAGAGAGGGCCTCTTCTTCATAGGTGCCCGGAAAAGGAGGATCTCCATCATCTTCTAGAACGGAGAGTAAACCTTTACTTTGAGCAAATTCTAAATCTTTAGCAAGGATACGCCCATGCGGCCCTGAGCCTTGAACAGAGGCTAGATCGAGTCCTTTTTCCTTAGCGATTTTTTTTGCAAGCGGTGAAGCGAAAAGAGAGCCATCTTCTCTCTCAGGGAGCTGGTACCAAGTTTTGGGAGGGACAGGGGCAAAAGCTGCAATCGAAATATTCCCGCCCTTCTTTTCTTCAACAGGCTTCTCTAAAGAGGTCTTCTCTTCTTTTTTCTCACTCTTTTCCCGTTTAAGGTTTGGCTCTTCTAGGACATAGTGAGAGATATCTTCATCTTTAGTAGCTGTAAGAACGGCAATCCCTTGATTGACTAAGGCTTCCCCTTTTTCCTTTACCACGATTTTGCGTAGATAGCCTTCTTCTATAGATTGGAATTCAACGGTGGATTTGTCTGTGGTAATCTCGCAGATGGCATCGCCTACTTCGACTCTATCCCCTTCTTTCTTGAGCCAATGGGCAATCACTCCTTTGGCCATGGTTGGAGAGAGTGCAGGCATTGTAATGGTTAAAGGCATACCTAACTATAAACCCCTTCTGTTACTTTTTCAAGGGCTTTAAGGATACGCTTTACATTCGGAATCGTCTCCATTTCAAGTGGTGGCGAGTAGGGAAGAGGTGTTTCCATCTGACACACACGCTCGATAGGAGCATCTAAAAAATCAAAGCAGTGTTCTTGAATTTGACTAATCACCTCGGCTGCAATCCCTGAAAACCGGTGCCCTTCTTCTACAACGACAACTCGCCCAGTTTTACGGACTGAATGGGCAATGAGACCAATATCTAGGGGTTTTACCGTGCGTAGGTCTATAAGCTCAACTTTAACCCCTCGGCTTGCAATCGTTTTTGCTGCTTCCTTGCAAAAGAGCATCATGCGGCTATAAGAAATCAGAGTGACATCTTTCCCCTCTTGCACAACTTTTCCGACACCGATTGGAACTAAATACTCCTCTTCTGGGATCGACTCTTTGAGACCGTAGAGCATCTCATTTTCCAAAAAAGGATAGGGTTATCATCGCGAATAGCAGATTTTAAAAGGCCTTTGGCATCGTAGGTTGTAGAGGGAGAGACGATTTTACACCCGGGCAGATTGCCGTAAATCATCTCCACATTGTGAGAGTGTTGACAGGAGACTCTTGCAGCAGCGCCATTGGGACCTCTAAACACAATCGGGACTTTAAATCTCCCCCCCGACATATAGTGCATTTTAAAGGCATTATTCACAATTTGGTCAAAGGCGACAAAAGAGAAATTAAAACTCATGAATTCGACAATAGGGCGCAACCCAGCAAGTGCAGCGCCAATCCCGATCCCAGCAAACCCTGCCTCCGCAATCGGTGTATCAATAACACGCTCTCCACCCCACTTCTCCCAAAGGCCTTTGGTTACTTTGTAGGCGCCATTATATTCAGCAACCTCTTCTCCCAAGATAAAAACGGCATCATCTCGCGTCATTTCCTCATCGATTGCTTGCCTTAAAGCTTCGCGCATCTCTATTTCTTGCATGCCCATCTTTAGATAATGACTCCTGTTTCCAGGGTAAGTGGATCAGGGAAAGGACTCTCATCAGCCAAACGCATGGCGCTCATCACTTTATCTCGTATCTCTTGATTTCTTTGCTGATAACCCTCTTCAGTAATCATCCCTGCTTTGCGTAAATGATCAAAGAAAAAGGTGATGGGATCTTCTTCCATAATCTTTTTAAGATCTTCTTTGCTTCGATAGTGGGCAGCATCTGATATAGAATGGCCACGAAACCTTTGGACAACAGCCTCTACGATTACCGGTTCCTGAGTTTCTTTAATATACTTACCGATGTCGAGAAAAGCCTGATAAAGATCAAAAAAATTCATTCCATTGAGTGTATAGCTTTTGATGTCATATGCCTTTGCAATATTTTCCCCAATAGGAAGGTTTGCAATGGCTCGCTCAATCTGCGTTCCCATTCCTAGCTGGTTGTTTTCAATGACAATCAAAAGAGGGATTTTCCAGAGTTTGGCCATATTCATCGTTTCGTGAAAAGTCCCTTGAACAACAGAGCCATCCCCACCGAAACAGACCGACACCTCATCTCTTTTTTTTCGGTATTTCAAGCTAAAGGCAAGACCTGCACCAACCGGCCACTGTCCACCGACAATCCCCATTCCCCCAAACATATTGGGAGTATAAAGGTGCATAGACCCCCCTCGTCCCCCCGCATTCCCATTTTCTTTCCCATAAAGCTCGCACATTCCCTCTTCTACTGTCATGCCCAAAAGAAGAGCCAGTGCATGGCATCTATACGTGGTGAGCCATAGATTTTTTTTCTTACCAAGAGCATAGACAGCAGCTGTTTGCACAGCTTCTTGACCCGTATAGGAGTGGTAAAACCCCCACACTTTTCCCATTTGGTAGGCCTGCTCCCCCCTTTGCTCGAAATGACGGATGGTGAGCATATCATCTAGGACTTGAAGCGCTTTTTCTTTTCCAAGCGTATGCAAAACTTGGTCTGCATCGCTTGTAGTGAAGTTATAAGGAATGGCGCAGATTTTTTTTTGATTCATATTCCTTTACATACCACTATCTTTCTTTTTATACTAAGCCTCTGTAGAGAATTCATAAAATAAGAAGACAGTATGCCAAAAAAAGCTATTTACTACGATACGGAAACAACCGGAGTTAAACCTGAAAAAGATCGAATCATTGAGATTGCAGCCTATGATCCCTTAGAAGATCGCTCCTTTGTCAGTTTAGTTAACCCGAAGATGCCTATCCCTGCAGAGTCAACCGCCATTACAGGGATCACAGACGCAATGGTGCAAGATGCCCCCGGTTTTGATCAGGTAGGAAAAGATTTTATCGAATTTTGCAAAGGGGATGTTATTCTCATTGCACATAACGGCGACTCATTCGATAAGCAGTTTCTTATTAACGAGTGCAAAAGAGAAAGCCTTGAATACCCAAACTTTCCCCATATTGACACCCTCAAATGGGCCCGTAAATACCGCCCTGATCTCCCCAAACATCCTCTTCAATACTTAAGAGAAGTGTATGAAATCGAGCAAAATCAGGCCCACCGAGCACTTGATGACGTGATTGTCCTCTACAAAATTTTCTCACGTATGATTGGCGATCTAGACTTAGAAGATGTATATCTTCTCCTCTACCAACAAACAGAGACAGCTCTTCCTCGCGTAATGCCTTTTGGTAAGCATCGGGGAGAACCTCTTGAATCTCTACCTAAATCTTACCGTTTTTGGCTACGTGATTCAGGCGCCCTTGAGAAACCCGAAAATGCCCTCCTCAAGCAAAGCTTCGAAAAATTTGGCCTCTAGCCTTTTTTGTAAATGTTTAACGCAGAGAGCAGAGAGAAGATCCTTATCTCAGACTAAAATAGAGCTTCTTATTAAACCTCATTTTGGAAAAAAACCTCGCCAATATTTCGATTGTGGTTGGACCTTAGCGTCTCTGGCAGTGTGAGCTGACAGAGACGCTCCCTCCCGGGCGATGCTTTAAGAAGCACGCCCGGATATTCCAAGCGAAGCATTGGCCCTTAAAGTTATTTTGTCCCTGCAACAAAGTGGAAGGGACAACCGAAGGCCAATTATGGCAATGAGAAATCGAGTATCGCGAGCCCGAAGG
>CAZBHP010000103.1:0-5687 GCA_964491795.1 uncultured bacterium
CCGGCTTTTCGAATTTGGGCCCCTTCTCCAACAGGGGCTCGCCTCCAGGTCGGCTCTGCCTGCTTTAAATTTTGAGCGCCCGCTTCGCCAAAATGACCAATTTTTGAAATCACTTGGGTATATACAAAGCGTTCTTCCGCAGAGATACTGCTAAGAAAAATAAAACTAAGTAAATAAATTTTAAAAGAACCTCCTTTTAAAAAAGGAGGAATTCTTCTGACGAAGTAAGGATTTATTGATAAATTGGCCGCTTTACCTACCCCTAAAGGGGTAGAACAGCTTGGCAAGTCGTTCATATAAATTTCACTATACGCCTAGTCTCAATATATTTGCATTACATACTCTTTTTTTTGTTCTTCTATAGATTGACACAACAGAATAGTATGCTATAATTAACTCATAACTTTATTATATTTATGAGAGCAGAACCTTTAATAAATTCTTTCCACATCTCTAATCGAGATAAATTAGTAGATGCCAGATCTTCTATAGCTTATTGGTCTCTAACCCACGATCTTACAAAATCAGCTGAAGCAATCGTTCGCAACCATCAAGAACTCTTAGGCTCTACCCCCATGTGGAGACCTTCTACCTCTTTACCCGACACATCCTGGGATCCTTGGAATCCATGGAAGATCACACTCTCTCCAGAACTTCTTTTAGCACTTCAAGAGAAGCATAAGGACATTCATGATCTTAGAGAAAGATTTCGCGTTTTAATTGAAGAGACTAAGCCCGGGCATCCCCTTTATCAGGAGCTTGCATCTTTAGCAGCTGCCATCTCAGAAAAGGGAACTTACCACTACGGATCTCTTACACCTGTGGGAGAAGGGATCAGCGGAACTTATTTACTGCTCGATGAAGAGGGAAATCCTCGTTTTGTTGTAAAACCTCTTGATGAAGAGGCAGGATGTATCAATAGCCCCAAATTCTTTTTTGGTGTTGGCCAAACTTTTAGAATTCGAGACAATATCCCCCTTTATCGCTCAGCCATGCGCGATGTCCTCGCCTATGAGATTGCCAAGATGGTTGGAGTCGATTCGATTGCACCTGAAACTGTGCTAGCAATTGTAGAGAGCGAAAGTTTTTACGATTTTGGAAATCGACTAGATAAAAAAGATCTAGCGAAATATTTAGAAGAATGCGGATCTTTTGATCGAGAAAAACTCTGTTCTCTTCAAGAATACATCCCCAATGCAAGGCCACTTTGGGAAGTTTTATGGAATCTAGAAAGCTCAGGACTTACAGATGCTGAAATGGCAGCCTCTTTCGACCAAGAAGACTTTGAAAACATGAATCTTTTGATGTGGGTCACCTACGAGACAGATGGCCATGCCGGCAATATACTTGCCTACCCCAAAGGTGATGGCACCTATGGGTTAAAAAAAATCGATAATGGTCTTGCTTTCCCCGATAAGTATAGTTGTTTAATCAATCATCTAGCTTACCTAGACAACGCCAAACTTCCCTTATCTGATGCCGCTAGAGAAAAAATTGCGAATATCGATATTGATCTTTTCTGCGAGCAGTTTGAAAAATACGGTCTTGAAAGTGCCATCCCTGCTTTCAAAGAGAGAATCACTTATTTAAAACAGGTTGCCCAAATACCTGGGATTACCATTAGAACTATCAACACAGTCATGCAAGGGATATCCTTTTAATGAAACAATTTCTATTTCTTGCTACGATCTTAGGCACTCTTATAGAAGGAGACTCTATGAAACTTGTCGATACTAAAACTGGGCATGTCGTGATCGAATTTATCGATCATAATCCAAAATTTCACAGCCGTTTCCTAGAAAAGGTTTTAACTGCTGAGGGAATTCTTATTCCTCCCCCCTTAAGAAAAGAGTTCGAAGACAAAGAGGTGATCTTTGTGGATGACCCCCTCTTTGAAAAGGCGTTTAAAGAAGTCTACCTACCTTTTTGCCTCTCTACCAGAGGCTCCACTTACGAGTGGCAGAATTAGGTTATTGTTAAGCATGTAGCCTATGTATTTGTGAGAATCATAACCTGGGTGCATGTAGGTCGATTCTTCAAAACCCAACTTCTCATAAAAAGTGCGAGCAATATGATTAATTCGGCGAGTAATCACAACCAGGTTATCTACATCATCATACAATCGTAGCGCTGCAAAGACAAGATGCGTGCCAAGCCCTTTTTGCCAATGTGCGGGATCAACCGCAAGTTGAGCGATATAGATTTCGCCTGGGCTTTCTGTCTTTTCAAACACAGCAAAGCCTATAATCTCCCCTTCTTTTTTAGCCGTAACAAGAGTTTGGGCACCGCTTTTAAACTCCTCAACTATATCGGCAAAAGCCTCAAGTAAGAACTTCTCTTTGTCTTCCACTCCAAGCTCTTCTGGAGTAAACTCTTCGTACCCTACAAGAAAGGCGCGGAAACAAACCTCTTCACAACCTTTGAGATCTTCTTTTTGACACACTTCTATAGAAACGTTTTCCCCTTCTCGAGAAATAATTTCCCATCCAAAAAGATGTTGTATACTCATTGCAAATAGACAAAATGCTTTTAATTTCATATAACCTCACAATCGTATTGATTTAACTGATTCTATTTTGCACAATGTATCTTTAAAACACGGAGAGTTTCTTGAGATTTATCTACTTTATCATCCTCTGTGGTTTGTGCCCCCTTATGGCTTCCCCTGAAGATGAGATTATCATCATTGAAAACTTTGTCTCAAACGAAGTGGCAGATACTCTCATACGTTATTTTGTTTCGCACAAACCTCAGCTAAATAACTACACAGATAACCAAGTATCCCTTGGGGAGATCGCCTCCCCTCCTATTCGGAAACTATTTTTCTCTTTGGTGCATCAAGTTATCGGACTCATTCAAGAGAAATACTCTATAGGAGGAAAGAAAATTTGGCTTGATCATGGAGCCTTGTTTGGTAGAATCCCTCCCAATTTTGCCCCCTACCACAGCGATAACACCTACTTTTACTGCCCAACCCACGGCACCAATCAAACCGTTCTTAGAAGGGTCTGCAACCAAATGTGCCCCGGATCTCAGTTTGTCCCCAATCACACAGGATGGAGAGAGTATACAGCACTTCTCTATCTGAATGATGATTTTACCGGAGGTGAAATTGCATTTGAAGATGGCCCTTGCAACAAACTCTATAAAAAATTCATCCCTATCCGTAAGGCATTGCTAGTCCTCTCCCCCAATGGACCTAATTTCTATCACGAAGTCCTCCCTATGCGCCAAGGGACCCGTTACTCAATGCACCTTTGGTTTACAAGCGATCCTCGCCACTTTTTCCCCTTTTATCAGTGAAAAGCCTTTTACTTTATATAACTAGAAAGATACAATTAATCGTTCTTATTTTAAATATTATATATGACTCTTGCTATTACTCCAAAAACCGAACGAATACTCGTTGCTGCTTGCCTTATGATACTAGCTGACTCAGATGAACGGCCCGTTGCTGAATTGCCTGAGAAGCTGACTTGTGATATAAACTTTATCTGGCGCTCTGTTGAAGCTGCTGCTGCAACATGGCGCGGCGATAGACCCATTTCTCTACCAGGTGTACCCCGAGATCGAAAAGCTTTTTGGGCAGCTTTTGCACGAAATGAACTTCCAAAATCTTCTCTGCCAGCTGATATGATACAAAATGTATCGATAACAGATGAATTTTTAAAAACCGCTCCTGGCAGAGGAAAAGTTGCGATTGACTTAGGTTGCGGTCAGGGTCGATTCGTTCGTCATCTCTTATCGAGCGGCTGGCGTGTGATCGCTGTAGATTATTCAAGAGGCGCTTTAGAAGTTCTTAGAGGTGCAAATGAATCAGCTATTGCTTCAGGGCAATTACAACTTGTCGAAGCTGATATTACAACTTTTTCTCCTCCCGAATCGGCCGACCTCGTAGCAGCAGTGAACGTTTTTCCTCATATTAACCCTTCTCGTTTTCGAGAAACGTGGGCAAGAGTTCACGACCTCTTTCTTTCAAAAAACGGTCTTCTTTTAGGCTCCCTTTATCGATTAGGCTCCCTTTATCGATCTTCACCTAAACCTGAAGAGATAGCAGAAATGAATATAATGAAAGAGATGGGAGCTTGGTTTTTACCCGATCGCCGCATGGTGGAGCCTCTTTTAACACATACTGGTTACTCGGTCATAGGATGCGCCTACGGTCCAACCAGAATCGGCTCAGAGCCAACCTTCGTTGAATTTATAGCACAGAAAGTCTAAGAATTTACTTACTAAAAGTGATCAGAGATTTAAGAAAAGAAGTCTCTTTAGTAACTCCACAATTGATGGTGAGAGATTTTCCCATTTTCTCACCTAGAGTAGCCGCTGCATGACAGTGGCGACTCTGACTTGTTGTTCTAGAAAGACGAGGATATAGGGCTTTTTGAGCATTTTGAAGTTTCTTCTCGATCACTAGTAAGCTTGTGCTCACCTCTTTGTTATAGTCTTCTTGTAGCTTTTGTATTTTTGCAGTGTAGCCTTTGGCAATCCCTAAGAAAAAAGAGTTTTTCCGAGCAAGACCTTTAAGAGATGAGAGTCTCCAAAGGTTATCGAGTTCCAAAGAGAGAAAAACTGCGACATACTCAGCAATTTCGACATTGACCCTCTCTCCTAAAATCTCAAGACAAGTTCCATTTGTCCCTTTATGAAGAACCACAGCCACAAAAAAAGTAGATAAAATTTTCGCGATGCTGCGCATTTTGCTATCCACTTTTTTTTGCTTAAGGATCCTTTTGAAAAATATTTTCTCCTCCCCTTCACTAGAAACCGATTCTAGGTTGTGTTTTAAGAGAAGCTCTTGCGATTTAAGAAGCGCAAGCTCTGCTTCATGTTTATTACTGCTTGTAGAAAGGGCTAAAAGCTTCTCCGCTTTTCTTAAAACGCTACTTTTTTCGTTAACAATTGCAACACTCTCTTCTAAACAAATCGAAGCTTTAAAAATATCTTCTCCCCATCCGATACGCTTACAAAACGCCTTAAACTCCTCTCCATGCGGCATAATTGATGAGCCATGTTCTATACAGGTGAGATAATGGGCTATTTCATGCCTAATGATTTTGTGTAGCTGTTCTTTACTTATGTGCATCAGACATTCATTAAAGCCGAGCTCATAGAAATCGGGATCAAAATAGCCCAGGGTGTTTTTTCCGCTATAAATGACGATCGCAATCGGATAAGAAGAGCTTTTATAGTGAAAGCGGTTACGCCCGACATTGAGGCCTACCTCTCTTGCAAGGGTATCCCTTACTAAAAAGGTAATTTCCGATACGAACCGAAGAATCTCTTTTGAATAGACAAACACTTGCATCTCTTTTTTTCAGATATCTAGTCTAAAGAGATGTCAACTTTTCCCCAAGAAAAGGTTTTAAAGATCGCCCTCTTTTTTCCTCTCTTCGACCTCTTCAGGGCTTATAGCCTCTTCTTCTTCGTAGTACTGGCGCTCTTCGTTATCCCCTCTGCGATCATTAGGGGTGCTATAGGGGGCAGGCATTCTTTCATCATCGAAGTTTAGAGGCTCTGGATCACCCTCTTCGTGTTTTCTTTTTTTATCCGGCATAACTTTCTAAGCCCTCCTCGTAGTTTCAAAAAGAAACCAGATTCTACGTTCAGTTTCATCTAAAAAGACTTCTAAGACGCTGCAAGTGGCTACATCTTCATGTTTTTCGCACACTTTATGAGCTTTACGT
>CAZBHP010000104.1:0-5661 GCA_964491795.1 uncultured bacterium
GTCGTTTAGCTCGTATCTTAATTGGTTCGCTCAGTGCTTAGGGCGAATAAGTAGCCAACCGGGTTTAAACAGCTTTGAAAAATTGACACGAGTAGCAACTAAATGATCTTGTTTTTTCTTGCGCTTATGTGATCTTTATATTATCTTTACAAGGTAGTATAAGTTAATCCAATTACCTTGGAGGTATATATGAAACATGTGTCAAAATTCGTACTTCTTACTCTTGCTGTAGGCGCAATTGGCGCTTTTGCAGCAGAAACACCAAAGGAGCACGAACTTCGTCAAAGGTTAATAAAAACCGAAGAAAAACTTAAAGCTCAAGAACTTGTAACCGCTTCTAAAGAAAAAGAGCGTCTGGCAAAAGAAAAGTCTCACCAAGCAGTTTCTGCTGCCCGTGAGAAAGAGTGGAAAGAGAAGGAAAAAGCTCATATAAAAGCTGATAAAGCTCGCGAAAAAGAGTGGAAGGCAAAAGAAAAAGCCCACGCTCGAGCAGAATCTGTCCGCGAAAATGAATTATCTGCCAGAATAAAAGCCCATGAGTACGCAGATAAAAAGAAAGAAGAAGAGCGTATCACTAAAAAAAGAGCTCATGAGCTAAAAGATAAAGCTCACGAATTCAAAGATAACGTGAAAGCTAAAACAGGCAGGGTCAAAGAGAAAGTTCATATGATGGCCGATTCTGCTAAAGATAAAATTCATGAGTGGAAAGATAAAGCAGCAGATAAAGCTCATGAACTAAAAGATAAGGCCGACGATTTAGCTGAAAATGTTAAAGATAAGGCACATGAACTTAAAGACAAAGCTCAAGACAAGACCCAAGATCTAAAAGAGAAGGGTTCTGATTTAGCTGAAGATGCAAAAGACAAAGCTCATGAAGTGTCAGATAAAGTAAAAGATAAAATCCATGAGCTTGATGATGCGGCAAGAGTCAGATTGCATAAAGCGCAAGATGAGGAAAAAGACCGCCTCCTAAATCATCATGTAGAGCTTCACCATGATAGACACCATGGAAAAGCCCTACATCTTCACGAAAAACGCTAAGCTTTAGACGTTTTAAGTTTAATAAAAAAGGGGTACGGATAAAGCACCGTACCCCCTTTTATTTTTATGGCTATAGTCTTCTAAGATCTACCCTCTATCCTAACTCGAACAGCATTTTTGATAGCGTCTGCTACTCCCCCAATGACAGCACCAAAAACCACAGTAGTGACAAATCGAGCCACAGTGGTTATTCCTTCTTTCATCTCATCTTGAAATATTACAAAATACTGTCTTGCAGTTACTGGAAACGGCCCTGGTGCCTCCCTTGCCTTTATGAGAGCTTTAATAGAGACAATACCTACTCCTACGGCTATAGCGGTAAAGACAATAGCTGCTACCAGAGCAACCGTGCCTGCTGTATAGACAACTGATAGGGCTATCATAGTGGCTCCCCCAGCAACTGCTACCGCGGAAAGACCAATCATTACCCCGCCGGCTATATCTCGATTGTGTACCCTAACTTCGCCAGCTACATCTCGGCCTGGTGTCATATTTCAACCTCTCGTTTAATTAAAGACGCACAATAATTATACAATAATTATAAAAAACCAAGAACTTAAAACTGATAAATTACGCCAAATGAGAGATATAAAATATTAATAATAAGTAAATTAATTTTATATTTGAGTTTAAAGTGCTAATTTTTATTCTAAAGGCTAGCTTTTGAAGTGTTTTAGACCATATTGAATACTTATTTTTTGGCGCCCAAGCCAATCTGTGTTAAAGAAAAAAGTATGAAATATGCTTTAAAACATTATATAACAACATATTGGAGAATTATATGAAACATGTTACAGAATGCAAACATTGCCACTATATCGTATGGGGCGTTTTGATCGCTTTATTCGGAGTATTTCTATTAGTTGCAAACTTCTCTTCAAACCCACATCTTATGAGATACTGGCCTGTTTTCCTTGTAGTTGCAGGGATTTACAAGGCTGCTTGCGCTTGCTGCTGCAAACACAAAAACTAAAGAATTATCAGTGTAAAAAGATTGTTTACTCTCTCTTTTAGAAGAGAGAGTAAACTTTATTAAAGACTTAAGGCTTTTTAGAAAATTTTCTACGAGAATCGCCGCGGTTACCTTCGCTGCGAGCGCCAAAGCGATTACCGCTTTTACGGTTACCACCTGCATCACCGCGATTACCTTCGCTGCGGAAATTAGAACGCTCTTTTCCGCTTCTGCCAGCATGATTACCGCGAGGGCTATCACCAAAACCTTCAGGACGAGGACCTCTTTTAGCACCTTCACGAGGAGGACGACTGTCACCACCTTCACGGCGAGGATGGCTATCAGATCCTTCACGACGAGGACCAAAGTTACCACCCGGTTTACGGTTGTTACCACTTCGAGGTTTACCAAATCCACCTTCGCGACGAGGACCGAAGCCCCCACTACGTCTTTGGCTATTACCACGAGGAACATCACTTGATCCTTCAGGGCGAGGTTTAGAAAAACCGCCATCTTTACGGTTGTTATCGCCAAAAGTTTCCCCGCGATCACCTTCGCTACGGAATTCAGATCGATTGCTATTTCTGCGGCTGTTATCGCTATGAGAACCATCGCCATTACTTTCGCTGCGAGGGCCAAAGCGATCACCACTTCTACGAACACGACCGCCACCACCACTGCGAGGGCCACTGCGACCAAAGCTACCGCCACCGCCGTTTCGTCTTCCACGAGATATAGGCTTAGCTTTTATAGTTGGATCTGGCTCGTAACCGGGTTCTACCATCAACGGAATCTTTTTCTGCAGCAAACGCTCTACACTATTAAATAGGCCCACTTCGTCTATACAAACAAACGAGATAGCTTCTCCCGAATTTCCAGCTCTGCCTGTACGGCCAATACGATGAATATAATCTTCTGCTGCATTTGGCACTTCAAAATTGACAACATGAGATAGACTGCTAATATCGATTCCACGAGCTGCGACATCGGTTGCAACCAAAGCACAAACTTTACCTTGTTTAAAGTCGTACAGAGCCTTACTACGGGCTCCTTGACTCTTATTTCCATGGATAACTGTTGTTGAAATTCCATCTTCTTCTAGCTGATCTGCAAGTTTGTTAGCACCATGTTTTGTTCGGGTAAACACCAGAACTTGTTTCCACTTTTTAGAAGAGATAAGGAAAGATAGAAGCTCTTGTTTCCGTTTTTGGTCTACCGAATAAGCAGTTTGAGAGACAAGTTCGGCAACTGCATTTTGACGCGCTATAGTAACCGTTTCGTGCGACTTTAAAAAACTTGCAGCTAACGCTTTTACTTCTTCAGAAAAAGTTGCCGAAAACATCAGACTTTGTTGTTGTTTAGGCATAAGTGCTATAATCTTTTTAATGTCAGGAACAAATCCCATATCTAACATACGATCAGCTTCATCAAGAACGAAAAGTTCTATTTGAGATAATTGGAGATTTTTCTGGGAGATATGATCTAAAAGACGACCTGGAGTAGCGATTACAATATCTACCCCTCTACGTAAATCTCTTGTCTGTGCTTGATTACTCATACCACCGCAAATCATCGTAGAGCGTAGAGGAAGATATTTCCCATAAGCTCTTACAGATTCTGCTATCTGCGCCGCAAGCTCTCTTGTTGGAGCTAAAATAAGAGCCCGTACAGGCCGCTTACCCTCTTTTGATGGAGGCGATGCCATTAACAGCTGCAGTATTGGCAACGTAAATCCAGCAGTTTTTCCAGTTCCAGTTTGTGCACCCGCCATAAGATCCTGTTTGTTTAGGATCAGGGGGATGACTTGCTCTTGAATCGGAGTAGGGGTGGTGTACCCTTTTTCTTCTACAGCTGCAAGAATTTCTTTTATAAGGCCTAGGTCTCTAAATGTCATAAAAATACAAAATAAGTTTTTTTTTACAGCTACTTTACCTGTAACCTCACTTAATTAATACAAAAAACTTATTTTTAGAGAACTTATGGAGCAGAAGCGTAGACAACGAGTGATTCTAAGCTTCCATTAAAAATAAGAGCACAGTCACTCAAGTTGGAGACCGTTTTAATCAAAAAATTTGTTTTAGAGAGTAAAAGACAATCAACTATAGCATTTTTCCCGATCTCATAGGGGCTATCCATATGCTTAAAATGTAAAGGAGAGTCTTGATCTGTAGCTCGGACCACTTTAGAGTTGTAACAAATTTTATCTGGGAAAAGGCTCAGCATCGTGTCCAAAAAATCTTTTTCATCTGTGGCTAAAAATATTTTATAAATATCTCTTTGCTCAAATGTGAGGCTGTCTATTTTTTTCTGTACCTCTTTAATCATTTGCTCATACGATACTCGCGACGCCTCTTTTTGCTTATCAGTGCCCCGGTAATGAACCCCTATCATGTAAGCATTTTCGTAATTAGCCGATACAAACGAGTTCACTTCTTCTAAAATAGCCGGCTTCACTCGGACATATTTACTCACAGCTTTGCGGGTCTCTTTTCGCAAATTTTTCCTATATCGAGCGTATCTTGGGTAGCCTTTACCCTCTCTTGCAATCTTGATCTTGGAGTTTGTTGGGCTCCCTAAATGAATCGGTTCAAAATAATACTCCCACCAGTTCTCTCCTTGAGCTGAATCGTAATAGCACCCCGATCTTCCAAAATTAAATGTGAGTCCGTCAAGATAGCCAAGGTTATATTGACAGAGAAGGTCAAACATTTTGTATAACACAAACCCCATCCCTTCGTTTCTACACCCTTGCACTATGAGATATTCTTTACAACTTAAAGAAGAAGGGATACCAAAGCTGCACAAGATAACTAAAAGTAAAGTTCTCAACGGATAACCTCATAGGGTAAATTTTCATTAAAATAGATAGAGCAATCACTTAAATTTGACTCTGTTTTTAGTAAAAAATCGGTTCGTGACAAAAGAATGCAGTCAACGATAGTATTTTTTCCCATCTCGTACACACCACATTTAGGACTTACATGTAAAGGAGAGAACTCATCAAGTGATCGAGTAACCCCCCTATTATAACACACTTTACCTGGGAAGATCTCTAAGAGATAGTTTAAAAACCCCTCTTCATCAGTTGCTACAAATATCTTATCGGCTCCCACTATCTCTATTTTTTGTTCTATCCTTGTAGCCATCTCTTCATAAGAAACACGACGAGCCTCTGTCCTTTTATCTGTTCCGCGATAATGAACCCCTAAAACAATCGCCCCACTATAATTTTCCGCTACAAAAGAATCCACTTCTCCTTGAATCTCGGCTTTAAGATGGACATATTTTTTTACAGCTCGAGCAGTTTTTGTTTTTAGTCTCTTCGTTTTTTTACAATGGTTAGGAATATGCTTATCATGTCTTGCATGCCATATTTTCGCGCCTTTAGTAGTCCCTAAATCTAAAGGCTCAAAATAGTATTCCCACCAATTCTCTCCTTTCAAGGGGTCGTAATATAGGCCACTTTTGCCAAAATCAAGCTTCACCCCTTGAATATAACCCAAATCGTACTGGCAAAGTAGGTTAAACACAAACAACAACACACTTCCCATCCCGTACTCTCTACTCGCATGAACAAATACGTATTCCTTACGATCAAATGCGGATAGAGAAGCACTTGTAGCATTTAAAAGAAGAAGAAAAGAAAGAGCTTGTTTGTAATACATTTG
>CAZBHP010000105.1:0-5358 GCA_964491795.1 uncultured bacterium
CTCCAGCATAGCCAGAGGAGACTTCAAGTCCTGCAAAAGCAAGGAAAAGGCCACCCAAAAAGACTAAGTTATTAAAATGGGAAAAGTCTGGCAAAAGAGCGCTTGCACTAAAAGTAATGTGAGTTGGATTGCCCAATATAAACCAAACTCCAGCCAAAAGAATCAAGAAAACCCCAGGGACAATCGTTCCCGCAATGACCCCAATGGTGCTAAACAAACTAGAGGTCCGAATCCCTAAAAAGTTTAAAATCGTCATTCCCCAAAAACCGCATAAAACAACCAGAAGAACGAAATACTTATTAGTGGCAAGGGGTGGGTAAAAAACATAAGCAAGGGTGGTTGCAACAAATGCTAAAATAGCTGGATACCAGGTTACATTGTGCACCCATTGCATCCAAATCGCAAAAAATCCCCACATATCTCCAAACGCTTCGCGCACCCAAATGTAAATTCCTCCCGACTTTGGCCAACCAGTTGCAAGCTCTGCCGAAACCAGGGCGGAAGGTAAAAGAAACATCACACCTACCAGAGCGAAATAAAAGATGGCACTGTAACCATATTCAGCAACCAAGGGTAAATTCCGCAAGCTTGCCATAAGAGAGACATTAAGCATTGCAAGCACAAAAACCGATATGACTCGCTTGGGTGCTTTGATGTCTGTTGTAAAATCCATCTTGCTTCTCCTTTTTGATAAAACTACCAGTGTACTGCAACAAAACCAAAAAGAAAAGATTTTGTTTTTCTTTCTAAGCCTCTGATTTCTATGGTTTTAGATTGTAAATTTCTGATCTTATTAAAAATAAACAACTTAAAGACATTTCCACGAGACAAACGTCTAGAGAATCAAAAAAATCGGTTTTAAAAACAAAAAAATAAAATAAAAAATTAGCATTAAAAAATCCTATTTAGAAACTATTGTGGAGCCACTTTTTAATTCTGTCAAATTACGAAAATAAAACTAATTTTAAATTTTTTTACCAATTAATTAATTAATTTGTATATTGAGCACTAATGGAAGTTAACATACCAAACTCATAAGGAGTAAAAAAAATGGCAAAACGAAGAAAAGCCGCAAGAAAATCAACGGCTACAAGATCAACTGCTAGAAAAAGCAGAAGAAAAACATCTGCTAGAAAAACTACTGCAAAAAGAACAGTAAGACGCAGAAAGTCTACAGCAAAAACTCACGCTGCTAAAACTACACGTCGTAAGCGCAAAACAAGAGCTAAAAAAGCTTAAGACTTTTTTAGTCTTTTAATCTTGAAGCGGGCAAGGATTTCTTTGCCCGCTTTTCTTTTGTCTAAAAAATAGACAACCTGAGCGGATAGAACTCCTATCGCAGCGCCCATAAAAAGATCACTCACATAATGTTTCTGTAAGAAAATCCGGCTCATAGCCACAGCTAAAGGCAGAATCCACCATACATAAGAGGTTTTTTTTTGAAGGAAACAGAAGGTGAGAACTCCTATGATCATAGCTGTATGGGCTGACGGAAAAGAGCGGAAATGGGAAGAGAAGGTTCCTGGGTAAAATCCGTAGATCCCTTTTTCTACTAAAAGCTCAGGTCTTGCTCTAGCACACAAAACCTTTAGGACACCTGTCACGGTAAACACAATTGAGGTAAGTAAAAGGGGCTCTTTTTTTCTTGTATACAGAGCTGCAAAAGCTCCTGCAATCAGATATAGGCTTGGGGTAGTAAGGAAGCTAATCAAGCGGCTTACACCTTCGACAAAATAGGGGGGAGAGCTAAACAAAAAGGCTGTCTCTTTGTCTAAAAAGAAATAGCTAAATACACTTAAGCAAAAGAAGGCAAAAAAAACTCTCATCTCTTAACATTCTAAGAGTCTTTTTAGAAAATAGCAAGAGGTCTAGACTCGGACCAAAGGTATCATTTCCTGGGCTTCGTCGTTGCCTAAATCTGAGATACGATCAATTTCTCTACGCCTTCTACCGGCACTAACGCCTTCTTGTTCAGAAGGGATCCTGCGTAAAAATTGGGGGATACACGCTTGCCAATTCCATCTCCACCCTCTTTGATCTACAAAGGCTGCAAAAGCAGATGATCTCATAAACCCTAAGGTTATAGTAGCAACAGTTAAAGGTAACAAAAGGAGAGGGGGGTAGCCCAAAGTGGAGAGGATAAAAGCTAGAAGAACTAAAGAGAGGGCAATAAATCCTAAGGCGTACACTAGAGTTACTTTGGTTGCTTGGCTGTCTATATCTCGTAAAAGCGCAACCCCTTGTTCAATGGTGTTTGCTATTTCACCCAAACGTACGGTGGTATCTCTCTGAAGAGCTGGGCGCTGTCCAAGTGGTTTAGAGAATTCGTGATAAGGGGAATCTTGGAAACGTTTTAGTAGGGTCTTAGAAGCAACTGTTCCTACTCGGTAAGCAAGTTGGTATGCAGGCCTGTTTGGGGTTGGCCGGTATTCTTCATACCAGGTATTAAGAGCGCTTGAGACAATCGTAAGTCTTCCCTGTATTAAAAGCCTAGTAAGTTTGTGGATGTGATCAGGTTGTTTACCTTCATTCAAAGTCGTATTCAAGGCTATAGTGAGATTGGTATACAGCTCCTCTCCAAGACGAGAGGTCCACTTTTCTCGGTTTGTTTCCAGATCAACTAATAATTTTCTTCTAGAATCTAGACTTCTAACACTTGTGAATTCTAAGGTGTTTACCATAGACAGTACTTCTTGAACGTTCAATTTAGAACGAAATAGGTGCGTCCGCACAAGACGCGCCCCCTCTAAAATGATTTCAATCGCTGTGAAAACTACCCCACAAGAAACAAAGAGGGGTTTAAGAATTAATGAGCTCATCACGCTTGTAAAATCGGCCGCTACATTTGGGTTTGATACCAAAACGAGAAGAGGATGAACAACTGCGCTTACTAAATTGACTATATTCTCAAAAACCGCCGTAAGACCCACAGGAATGTGCCATACAGCTACTGCCGCATCAATTAAAGTCTCTCTATCTCCAGTTCGAAGGGCCTCAAACACTCTGCGTGTCGCCTGAACCCATTGGATGGGGAAAGAAAGAGCTGCACCAAGTCCTAAAACGCGAATTTGAGGGGCCCGATCGCGGATATTCGGAACTGGAACCGTCTCAAAGATAACGGTAACAGGTCTTGCTCCAATCGCGCCTACTTGTGAAGTTAGATGCGTGGCTATATGTGAGATTGCTCCAACTGCCATGATCTTGGTTCCTTAAATGTTTATAAGTCTCTTAAATCAATAATTATATCATAATTAACATTTAATTAATAGAGAATAGGTGTGATTTTAGGGAGAAAGAACCTGTGCTGCAAAGGCTTCGCCGAAATTTCACTTCCAGTCATCCTTCTTAAGTTTTGCAGTCATGATCGGAAAGACGGATAATTGCGGGTAAAGACACACAAGAGTGTAAAAGAGAGGAACTCTTTCCCTAAAAAAATGGGGCCCTCCACTTTCATGGAGAGCCCCTCTTAGAGCATTCTAGATACTTAACAGCTCTTCTGACTAGTCAGAACCAGCTGCTTCAGCAGCTTAAGCTTCTGCTGCAGGAGGAGCTCCTGCACCAGAAAAAAACTGTTCTCTTCCTGACATTTCGTGCTCTTCGTCAAGCGCAGCTAAAGTTCGCATGTTTCTTTCTGCTTCGTGTTGAAGTTTAGTTCTGAGATCTGATAGTGACACCCACTGTGCATAAGTGATTGTTTTCACAGGGCATCCCTGACGTATTATATCTTCTGATCCTTCTCTAAGAAGAACTTTTCTTCCTATACGAGCTTCAACAGTGCCATCTTCTTGTGCTGACCAGCTTTCTGTCCAGATTCCCTTGACAGCAGCGGCGAATTTTTCACCAGTAGTACGGCAGATTTGAGCAGCTAAACGTGCAGTTTTATCTTCTCTTTCTTGTGCTTTTTGTGCTAAAAAGGCCTGTGCTGCACGAACCTGTTCAGCTGCCATATCTTCAGCTATCACAGCTATCTCAGCTGTAATTGATCCATCTTGGCGCCCTAGAACTGATAATGCCCGATATGCTTCTAGTTCTGCAATTTTTTGACCTTGCTGAATAATAATTTCTTTAAAGCTTGGGCTGATTCTCCACATGTGGATCGCTCTAACAGCTGCAATGAATGGGTAAGCAATCGTAGCAAGGGCTATAACAATAGCGTTTCCTACAGCTTTTCCTACAATTGGAGCTTTTTCTTTGATAAATCTGCCTGCAGCTTCAAGGGCTGCCTTGATGTGCGGGAAGGCTTTTTTCGCTGCTATGGCGATACCTAAGAAAGGTGCGGCGACTATAGCAACAGATACGCCTACTGCAACAACGGTTAATACAGCAGCTGCGGCTGCGATTCTTGATGTAGCTAGAGCGCTTAAGTTAATTCCGACTTGAGCAACGTTTACAAGCTGTACAGCAGCCCAACCGAGGAAGTGTAGACCACCTGCGATTACGTTTTTGCGCCATGTTGCTTGAACAGCACTCATATCACCTACGAGGGCGTTTAATGGTCTTGTAAGAATAACTCCTGGAACTTCAGCAAGAGCTGTAGTTACGGCACTAAAAATATCACTAGAAATCTGCCAGGTTCCTTTTACAACGGTTTTTGCAGCTGGAATTAGGCCCGCACTTAGAACAGGTTTTGCGATTCCGTTACGAAATAAGCATCCTGCAAGGGGACCAGCTTCGCCTCTATTGATTCTAAGTAGAGCAATACCAAGCTTAAGAGTTCTACTATCCGTGTCATGATCTGGTTGGTAGCCTAAACAAGTTTTTCTTGAGCTGGCTCTAGAAGCATCTGGTAACCCTGACTCCATCTCTGCTGCTGTGCGTCCGTCTCTTCTGGCGAGTCCGACTCCGGCTTCAAATCGACCTAGCCGCGGGAAGGCACCGTCTGGTGTATGCATTGATACTGACATATTATTCTCCTTATTATTAATTACGTATAAGTTTTATAATTTATTCTCTTATATATTATCATTTTTAGTTTATAAAAGTCAACTTGAAACTTTAATTAATTATGAAAATACAAAGAATTGGGTGTTTTTAAGGTGTTTTTATGTATTATTTATTTTAAAAATAGCCGGGGGTAAAGGGGTCTCTTACAGCTCAATCGTTGAAAGAGCCCTTTGTAGGTCAGCTCTATCTCTAAAGTCTCCCTGGTAGACACGATCTAAAATGCCCGCTGCATCAGACCCAAGGGCATCGACTAGGGATTGATAAATAGGGATTCCACCTCTAGCTAAGTAGACGGGTTGCTGGATTTCTAAAAGAAGCATGTGGAAAAGGAGGGGGGAGTTTCTATCTAAAGCTTTTTGCATGTCTTCTAGAATAGCTCTACGAGTTCTAAAGGCTGGAACCCAGGTAGCGCCT
>CAZBHP010000105.1:5368-5599 GCA_964491795.1 uncultured bacterium
CGATTAATAGAAGGATCTACTTTCTCTTGTAAAAGAAGAGCTCCACTAGGAGTCGTAACAACCTCTTGTCTCTCTTCCCAAAAAGGGAGGTAACCAGCTTTCCATGTGGCTTTGTCGCTGTCAGAGACTTGAGCCTCTTTATCATATTCTTCCATAAAATGGGCATACGAGATCTTAGAGAGAAAATCATCGCGAGTTGCTATAAGGGCAGCATTTTTCTGATTCAATCTT
>CAZBHP010000106.1:0-5586 GCA_964491795.1 uncultured bacterium
TGCGATGAGAAGTAAAATGATCCCGCAGCATTCTAAGAAAGGGGGCATTTCTTTTGTGATGCAGTAGACAAAGAGAAGCCCAAAGATCGTCTCAAAAATTAAGAGTTGCCCTGCAAGCGCCATAGAAAGAGCTCTACTTGCTTTATTCCAAAAGAATCCGCCCACCCAAGAGCAGAGAAATCCAAGTGTCATAGAGCCTAAAAGAAATCTTTGAAGAGGTTCATTAAAAGAGAGATATTTGTCTAGCGTGGGCGTCCCTTTATACACTAAGAAAAAGATCATCCCTAAGAGTATCACCCATACAAGATTTGCAAGCCCCATCATTGTAGACCAATGATGAGATGATATATGAGAGTGTTTTTTTAAAAAGCGAGAGTTAACGATCGCATACCAGGTCCAAGAAGCAAGAGAAAGAAATGCACAGACTAGACCAAAGACGAACATAAGAAGATTTTTGCAATGCATAAAGTGGGGGGCGTTTATTAGGATTAGCCCCAGAAATAAAATCACGCTTGGCATGAGAAGTTTTTTAAAATCGAACTCTTTTTTCTCCCAGTTACTGTAAAAGCTAATGGGCACAGGACATAACCCAAGTATAAGGGCAGCGATAGGAGGTGTTGCATAACGAAGAGCTAATACAAGACAGATATAATAACCTACAGAGGCTACAAGGGAAAATCCAAACGCTCTTACCCAAAAATGGGCAGGGTATCCTTTCGCATTGCCGCGTAAAAAGAAAAAGAGAGAAATGATTCCATAGAAAAAGTAACGGCCTAGTACCACCTCAAAAGAGCTAAACTCTTGCATAAACCCAGGTACTACGAAAATAAGCCCCCAAATCAAGCAGGCAAGTAATGCAAAACCTACATTTTTTTTCATAAGCAGCCTTGGATAAACGATAGAGGGGGACAGTAATTTTTAAATTGTGAGTATAAATTTATCTTACAAGAAGGAATCGTCTCAAAAAAAGTTCTGTATTGTTTACCATATTGAATATCGAGGATGGCAAAAGTCCCCCCTGGTTTTAATAACCGTTTAATCTCTTGTAAAGCAGCTTCTCGTTCCTGGGAGTCAGCGATATTATGGATTGCAAGGCTAGAGACGACCACGTCAAAAGAGTGATCTGGATACGGAATAGAGCGCATGTCAGCAGTTTTGAGCTCAATACGTTCTTTTACATTTTCTAAAGAGGCATTTTTTTGGGTGTTCTTTAAGCTGTTCCGAGATTGATCCTTTGAGCGCCATAAATCAATTCCACAGGCTTTTCCTTGAGGGAGGTTTTTAGCTAAGGTGATCAAAAGAAGGCCTCTTCCGCACCCGATATCAAGCACTTTTTCATCCCCTTGTAAATTCAAAGAAGAGACCATCTTTTGAATCAGCTTGGGTTTAAGGAAAAAACTTGAATAAAGCATCCAGAGAGCGGCCACTAAAAAACTTGCCGATGAAGATAAGGTGCCCACTAATAAAACCCAAGAAAAGGGGGGAGGCAGAAAAAAGAAAGCCGATGCAGCCATAAGTTCTATCAAAGAAATAGCGAGCAGGGAGAGAAATACGATCGGAGCGTCGATTCCGTAGTTGGCTTTCTTCATAAAATTTTAGTTGCGGTTAGAAGTAGGGCTTTTCTTAGATTCTGTATATTGGATTACAAGAGGTTTAATATCAAGAGTTTTAGCTGTGGAAAAAATGCTTTCACACTGCTCTTTTTGATCATCGATAAAAACGATAGCAGAAGGGCGAAAGCCTGTCTTTTCTAAAAATACCTGTAATACAGGCCCTTTTAAAGGAGCCTCTGTGACAAGGATGCCTCGATTGAAGCTTGAGCGATCCCTTCTAGAATACCAAAGATTCAGAGCAGGAAAAGGATCATCGAAGCTAATGCCTAGATTTTTGAGAAGAGCTGCCATCTCTGTTTCCCTCCGTACCCAGTAACGGGAGAGGGCAATCATTTTTTTTGCAGGATCTTTATGAGAAATAATCTCTTTAAGAATAGGGTTTACCAAAGAAAATATCTGAGGTCTCCCTAAAGTTAGCATCCATACAGATTCCTCAGAAGTTTTTTGCGCTGCAGGGTCATCTTTGGTTTGAATCAGCACATCTCCAATATCAAAAATAATCAAAGAATTGGGCGGGAGGGCGCCAATGGCCCAGGAAATAATAGCGGGATTCTCTGACTCTATCATTCCCGCTGGGAAATTTTCGTCTTTAATGCTCTTCACAACCTTTTCTAAAGACCCTTCCCACTCTTCTAGAGTGATGTCGGCTGGGTTCTCAACAGGTAGATAGTGAAGCCCTAAAAAGGGGATGCCGCTTTTTTGTAACGACTCTTCTGCTGAGGTAAGCGCTTCTAAACTATCATCAATTAAGACAACGCGGGCTGGTTTTTCAGGAAGTGTTGTTAAAAAAGCGTCTAAAACTGGGCCTTTCAAAGAAAGGGCGTTGTTATACAAAACTCCATCTGCATAAAGAGGATAGGTGCCTCTGAAAGGGGGGAATTCGGCTAGCTCGACCCTTTTTGCGGGGAGAAGTCTATGATGGAATGAAATGCCAAACTGCTGTAGTTCTTTGGTTTGCCAGGTAGGAAGTTCTCCTAAAGGAGAGAGCAGTGATGTGCTGATTTCAGAAAACCCTAAAACGGGGATATCATCTTCTTGTAGCCCTTGTATAAGGGCTAAAACTTCTTGATCTTTGAGGGCATTTGGTCCCTCTGTCATCAAAAAGGTGGAGAAAAGGGCTTTTTCTTCCTCCGACAGCATCGCCATATGTTTTTTGAGATGCTGTTTATACTTTTTAAGGGTGCTCTTCCAAAGAGCAGGATCTTTGGGACTTAAGATTGTGTAGTTGACGTCAAACACTACCCAGTCGGTAGAGTTTACCTTTTCTTGCACAGAGGTAAAGTCTTTAATCTTTTGGATCTCCGCTAGAAGCGGCGTAACAAAAAGGGTTAAAGGGATCATCCAACGCATAAAGGAGGATCTTAGCAGATGAGGTTGAGGCTGTCCATATTTTTTCTAAGAGAAAAATACCCTCGGTATTCGGTATAACCTTATAGTTTATTCAAAATGTTGTAAAAACATTATAAATCATTTGATTAATTATGGATGAATGAATTATTGGTGATTCTAAGGGGAATTGTAGATGCTTGAGAAATACTCATTTTCAGAGATGACGGTGGAGGAAAGAACCCGTACGGTAGAGCTCGTTCGTCGTTTTGGAGGGATTGCTACCGATGCAGTACTAGATCCGGTGACTTATGTGTTTCGAAAAGAAGGAATTGAAGGGTTTGTTGGCTATCGAATTACGAAAAAAGCGCTCGTTGTTTTTGGGGACCCCATCTGTGCTTTAAAAGATCAAGTCTCTCTGGCAGAGGCTTTTTATGAGTTTGCCGCAAAATACAAAAAAGAAGTGATTTATGTGATGGCATCTCATCTTTTTGCACATGGCGCTGTGAAAAAAATTGGGGGGTCTCTTGTTGAACTTGCAAGAGAAATGATTTTCGATCCTGCCTGCGATCCAAAACAAGAGTCAGGCACTTTAGGAAGTTTGGTTCGTAGAAAGGTCAAAAAAGCAGAAGCGGCCGGTGTAAAGATTAAAGAATATACAGAGAGAACTGTAGAGCTTGATCGAGCTATTGAAGAAGTGGGAACTCTATGGTTACAAGGGCGTAAGGGCCCTCAGGTTCACATCTCTAATATATACCTCTTTGAAAACTGTCTTGGAAAGCGGTGGTTTTATGCAGAAGAGGGAGATACCATTGTCGGGATTGTCCTGCTCAATGAGTTAAAAGAGCACAAAGGGTACTTAATCAATCACTTAATGGTTACACCTGAGGCTCCCAATGGGACCTCAGAATATTTGATTACAGCTGTGTTAGAGGTGCTAGCTAAAGAAGGGTGTCGTTTTGCCACTGTGGGAGCTGTGCCTAATGCAGAACTTGGGGAAATTGTTGGACTTAATCGCTTTTGCAGATGGTGTGCCCATAATGGTCTGCGTCTTATAAGAAAAATAGCCCCGATTGAAGGCCTTTATACATTTTGGAAAAAATTTCATCCCCAAAGTCAGCCTGGTTATATAGTTTTTAGCAGGAATAAAATTGGGTTAATTGAAGTAGTAAGCTTAAAAAATGCTTTTGCCGCAAGAGCAGGGAGAGAGAAAAAATGGACGAAATCGTCTTAAAATTCATCGGTGATAAAGAGATTCCTCTTGTGATAGAGCCGAAAGAGAAAGGGATGCCTCTTTCAAGTTTGTTAGATCTTTTGCGCACAAAAAACGAATTTTTTAAGCAAAAGCTTTTAAAATATGGCGGGCTTCTCTTCCGTAATTTTCCGATAGAAAACGAACACGATTTTGTCGCTCTCATCAAAAATCTAGATACCGGTAAGTTTCTCGATTACGTCGGTGGAGATAGTCCTAGAAATAAAGTTACAGAAGGTGTCTACACATCAACAGAGGCGCCACCCTCTGTGAAAATTCCTTTACACAACGAGCTCTCGTTTGTAAAAAATTACCCAAAGCATATCTATTTTTACTGTTCCATCCCTCCTGTGGAAAAAGGGGAGACGATTATCAGTGATGCAAGACAAGTATACAAAGCCATGGATGAAAAAGTGAGAGAGAGATTTGCAGAAAAAGGGCTTCGCTATGTCTCTTGTTATCCTTCAAAAGACCACTCGATTCGGAAAATTAATAAGAGTCATAAGCCGTGGAGCGATGTTTTTGAAACCGAAGATAAAGAGATTGTCGAAAAAAAATGTCATGAGAATGAGTTTGACTTCGCCTGGCATAAAAACGACTGGTTACAAGTTGCGCAAAAACGCCCTTCAGTGATGGCCCACCCAACGACAGGGGAGATGGTTTGGTTTAACCAAGCTCACCTTTTCGATTTCAATCCAAAGCTTCTCAAACTCTGGCATTACATCGCAGTAAAAATGCTCTACTTTAAAAAACACACCCAGCTGCACAATGTCTTTTTTGCAAATGAAGAGAAGATCCCAAAACAAGATCTCTACCACATCTTAGAGACACTTGACAAAGAGACAGTCTATTTTCCTTGGCAGAAAGGGGATGTCCTGGTCCTGGACAACATCCTAGCTATGCACGGAAGAGCGACATACACAGGCAAGCGTCGTGTCATGACCGCCATGACAGGATAGCCAATCTCTATAGTTTTATAGGGTTTAGAGGTTGTTTATTTTATAAACTTATAAAAGAAGAATTTTTTTAATGCAAAGGGCTGCGGTCCCGCATAGCCCTCTGCACTCCCGGTTTAAGCGAAATCTTGGTTCGACAAATCGCTTTTTACCTTAAGCCCACGGCAAAGCCTGGGCTTATTTCTCTCGTCGCGTAGAAAATACAGCCTCCTCGCGATAAAAAGCGATTTCTCTTTCCGATATCTCGCCATCGGGGCTCCTTTTCGCTTACGCTAACAGGAGCCATTTAACATAAGGACAATGCTTCGCTTGAAATTATCCGGATTTGCGATCATGATCGCAAATCCGGGAGGCCGCACTGGAAATGAAATTCCAGTGCGGCCCCTCGACTTTGGACATTTCAAGATCTCTTACATAAATAGAGTTTGAGGGGATTTTT
>CAZBHP010000107.1:0-5490 GCA_964491795.1 uncultured bacterium
AAGTGGTATTTACGACACCTAGTGTGGTAGACGAGTTTTTTGCCCTTTTTCCAGAAATTCCCGAATCGCTGCGATTGCATCCGATCGGCTTTTACTCGCGCGAAGCTTTACGCAAAGCGCTAGAGAAGAGAAAAAATACAAAGGAGTCCTATGTTAATGCATGATTATGAACTTGTAACCCTTCCCTACAGCTATGATGCACTTGAGCCGCATATTGATGCGAAGACAATGGAAGTTCACTACACAAAACACTACGCAGGCTATTTAGAAAACTTAAAAAAAGCTCCAGAATTTGACAGTTCAAAAACAATTGAAGAGCTTCTAACAACAGTGTCTGCGCCAGCGATTCAAAACCAGGGCGGTGGCTATTATAACCACAGTTTATTTTGGTTGATGCTCACACCGCATGGCAAAAAAAAGCCAACAGGCGAGCTTTTACGTGCGATTGAAAAGAAGTATCAAAGTTTTGAAAATTTTCAAAAAGAATTTACACAAGCTGCTTTGACGCAGTTTGGATCGGGCTGGGCTTGGCTTGTCAAAAAAAGGGGCGGGGTAGAAATTATAAAAAAACCTAACCAGATGCACCCCGATATCCACGATTCTGTCCCTATTTTAGGGGTAGATGTGTGGGAACATGCATATTATTTGAAATACCAGAACCGAAGAGCTGACTATCTTAAGGCGTTTTGGGACGTTGTGAACTGGGACTACTGTAACGAACAATTTAAGAGCGAGGAATAAATCCCCCTTTTGGTATCATGAGTCTTGTCGTGGAAAACAACTAAGATGCGGGAAAGATGGGGTTTTTAAGACTATTTAGCCGTTCAGGACCGAAAATTAAGGTTCTAACCACTAAAAAAGATGGCTTTAGCGGCTGGTTGAAGTGTTCAGGATGTGGGGAAACTATTCATGCGGACGAATTAGTCGAACGCTGTAATTGCTGTCCTAAATGTAATTTTCATTATAGGCAGACTTTGCATCAAAGGATCAAACTCCTCACAGATGAGGGGACTTTTCAAGAAAAATTTACGAGTCTTAAAAGCATAGACCCTCTTGATTTCGTCGATCAAGAAAGTTATAAAGACCGCTTGTCGGAAGCCCAGAAAAAGACGGGACGGGATGACGCTGCATGCGTTGGACTCGCGAAGATCGAAGAGATCGAGGTAGCTATAGGCTTCCTCGATTTTTCTTTTATGGGGGGATCGATGGGATCTCTTGTGGGGGAGCGTTTAACGCTTCTTATGGAAATGGCTTTAAAACAAAATTTACCTTTAGTCATTGTATCTGCCTCAGGCGGCGCTCGGATGCAAGAATCAATTTTATCTTTGATGCAGATGGCTAAGACATCAGCTGCTTTGGCCAAGCTTCATGAAAAGGGGCTTCCTTATATTTCTGTTCTAACGAATCCAACCACAGGGGGAGTCACTGCCTCATTTGCCTCTTTAGGAGATGTCATTTTGGCAGAACCAGGTGCTCTTATTGGGTTTGCAGGTCCTCGTGTTGTAGAGCAAACAACAAGACAAAAACTTCCGGAAGGGGCGCAAAAATCAGAGTTTTTGAAGAGCAAAGGAATGGTAGATCAAGTAGTTTCGCGCGAAAAATTAAAAAGTCGCATCGCATTCTTTCTCTCTTTTCTAGAAAAAATAGAAGTAGAAATAGAGCAGAAGATCGAAGAGATGCCTATATGGAAAAAATTTCTCCAAGCAACAGTTGGAAGTAAAACATGATAATCGATAGACAAAGTATACGTATTATTCTTAAGAAAGGGGCTTCTCTTCCCCGTTATGCATCGGAAGGGGCAAGCGGTGCTGATGTGACCGCATTCATTGAAGGGCCAATCACAATTGGACCTAAGAAAAGTGTTCTTATTCCTACAGGGATCAGTATGGAAATTCCAGTTGGCTATGAGATTCAAGTCCGTCCAAGAAGCGGTCTTGCTCTTAAAAACCAGATTACTGTTTTGAATTCACCTGGGACTATTGATGCCGATTACCGAGGAGAGCTCGGTGTGATTCTTATGAATCATGGAGATGAGCCTTTTATCGTAACGCCTGGCATGCGTATTGCGCAGATTGTCATGGCCCCCGTTGCGTTTGCCGATTTTAAGGTCGAAGAAGAGCTAACTGCAAGTGTCCGTGGTACCGGTGGCTTTGGCCACACGGGAGTGTAACTGTGGTAGCTTTAGGGTTTCGTTCTCGAACTGAAGGTGTCGAGCTTTTAGATCTTATCAAAGTAGAACACATCTCTTTCCTTGATGTTTCTAGTAAAGAAGAGGCGATCAAATCGCTGATTGATAACCTTTATAAAAATAGTGTTGTAGAAGATAAAGACTCTTTTTATAGAGCAGTCTTAGAGCGGGAAAAGGTTGTATCCACCGGAATCGGTATGGGTCTTGCAATTCCTCATGCTAAAACCGATGAAGCAACCGATTTTTTCTTAAGTATCGGGCTTTTGCCTCAGGGAATCGACTGGCAGGGGATTGATGGTCTTAAAGTGAAGTTAGTCTTTCTCATCGGAGGACCAAAGAGTAAACCTCGCGAATATTTGCGTCTCCTTTCAGAACTTACCAAACTTATGAAAGATGAAAAACGGCGCTCTAGCTTCATGAACGCGAAAGATGAAATGCACCTTGTCTCTATTTTCCATTCCTGCTACCCTTAGGTTTTTATTAGCAAAAAATTTTTAGGGTTATGGATCTTAAAAAAAGAGACGTTGCAGAACTTCTGTCAGTGAGTCTTGAAACAATCGACCGTTGGATTAAAGAAGAGACTATCCCGACCTATCGATGGGAAGGAGAAAACCGTTTTAATCGCCAAGAAATCGAAGATTGGATGGTGAAAAGACTCTCTCAAGACAAAGAGAGCCTCCCTTTTGGAGAGAACCGTGATCAGGGTGCAAGCCCTTGGCAACAGTTTGGTTTCTACAGAGCAATTCATAAAGGCGATGTCCTTACCAATCTTTCTTCCACAACCAAAGAGGGCATCATTCACGAGACAATGGTGGCTCTAGAAGATCGTCTCCATTTTGATCCCGATGTTGTAGCTTCCCTTTTTATTGAAAGAGAAAACCTGATGTCAACAGCCTTAAGTGATGGAGTAGCTGTTCCTCACACACGTGGATTTCTGTTGAGAGGACTCTTTGATGCAGTAGCCGTCGTTTTTCCTAAAGAACCGTTGGAATGGGGCGCCCTCGATGGGCAAAAAGTTCATACCCTCTTTTTTGTTTTTGCCTGTGATGATAAAAGACATCTCAATCTCCTTGCAAAGATCGCCCACTTTAGCTCATCACAAGAAAATCTCCGCTTTCTACAGACAAAACCAGATAAAACAACGCTTCTTGAAGAAATGAAACTGTTTGAATCTTCTGTAAGGCGCACTCTCGTTACATGTTAAAACATATTACATTGTGTCTTTGTTTAGCTACAGCTCATGCAGAACTTCCCGTTTTCTCTTCTGAAACATCCCTTTATTTTAGTGGCGCTCTTCTTTACTGGCAGTCTCATGAAGAGGATCTCTCTTTTACAAACCAACCTTCTTCTGTTTTCACAACAACCGATTTTACAAAAACTTCGCTAGTAGGTCCTAATTTTTCTTGGGAGCCCGGGTTTCGAGTCACAGCTGATGTTGGCTTTCCATGCTCAAGATGGGCCTTAGGGTTTCATTGGATTTGCTATAATGGAAAAGCAGATAGAAGCAAAACAGCAGGTGAGTTTGAAGGGATGTTCCCAGTTCTTTCGATCAATCCAGATACCCTTGTAGGTGACTATGCAACGAGTGCAAGCACAAACTGGAAATTGCGAACAAACTTTCTAGATATTTTGGCGGAAGCAACGATTGCATGCAGCAACCGGTTCTCTCTGGTTCCAAGTATCGGTTTAAGGAATGCTTGGATCTTTCAAAGTCTACATACGACCTATACCGGTGGAAGTTTTAACGCAGGCTCTGATGTTGTCAGGATGCGAAGCGATTTCTATGGGATTGGTCCGCGCTTTGGATTGACTCCCTGGATCTCTTTGCCCAAAGGATTTGGTCTCTATGCAGGGGGCGCTGTCTCTCTTTTCTACGGATTTTTCCGCATTACCGAAACAGAAACCTTTGTAGATAAAGAAATCGGCAATATTCACAAATCTCCCCAAGGATTTCGTTGGAATGGAGATGCAACGATTGGCTTTCTCTGGCAGTATCTTTTTTCAGAGAGCTGTATGCGACTTATTCTCGATATTGGAGGGAATTACCTTTTCTTCAATCGACAGAATAATTTTACCCGTGCCGAAGAGATCGGCTCAGCCAATGGCGACCTTTCTCTTTATGGAGTCCACGGCTCGCTTTGCTTACAATTTTAAGGTGCTCAATGCGACTATTGTTACCTCTTCTACTTCTTCTCTCGACCCTCTCAGCTGCCCCGCGCTATGTCTTAATTGTTAGTTATGCAGAGTCCGATACAAGCTTTAACTTAACCACAAAAGGGGAGGAGAGGGCCCTTGCCTATCCCTTCTACTTCACAGAGACCCTCGCCCCGACCTACGGCGCACCAGATGTCATCTTTGGTGCCAGACAAACCGATGGCGGCACCAGAATTATAGCAACCGCAACACCTACCTCTGATCTTTTAGGAGAGCAAATTCACTTAGGCTTTCCTCGCGATAATCCTCAGCTCCTTGCCAATTTCATCCTGAACAACACAGATTACGATGGAAAAACTGTTCTGATTGTGTGGGATCTTTTTTTTATTCCGAGTCTTGTCGTAGCGTTTGGCTACACGCCCCCTCTTTTAACAGGGAGGTTTGATTTGACCTATGTCCTTTCTTTCCCCTTTACACCTCCAAAGTTTGTTGTTAGTTTACCTCAAGCTCTTTTGTTTGGAGACCTTCCATGAGAAAATTACTGACTTTTCTGTGTGTCTTTTTATCTACGCTTACGGCTGAGCCGCGCTATGTTTTAATTATCAGTTATGCAGAGTGTGATGCAAATTTCAACTTGAATACACAGGGTCAAGAAAGGGCAGCGGTCCTCTCTCCTTATTTTACAGAAACCCTTGCGCCTATTTACGGCACGCCTTCTGTCATTTTAGGAGCAAGACAGACTGTTGCAACCGATGGCAGTACTCGTATTATTGAGACAGCTACCCCTACATCAAACACCTTAGGGGAGCAGCTTCATGTAAGCTTTTCAAAAGACAGACCTGATGTTCTTGTCGATTTCATCCTTAATAACCCCGATTACGATAATCAAACAGTGCTTATCGTTTGGGATTTTGATGCGATCCCTTCTTTAATCAATGCCTTTGGCTATGTAGCCCCACCACTTCCAAACCCGCCCTGCTATGCAAGAACCTATGTTTTGGCTAATTTCCCAGCAACTCCTGGGCAGCAACCTTCTGTTTTGAATCAAAGCTTACTCTTAGGAGATGCAAGCTGTGGGGGCAATCCGCCACCACCCCCGCCCCCCCCACCCCCCCCCCCCCCCCCCCCCCCCCCCCCCCCCCCCCCCC
>CAZBHP010000108.1:0-5440 GCA_964491795.1 uncultured bacterium
TGAAAAGGCGTTAACTTCTGTATCAACTGGTTTTGTGCGGGAGTATTTGTGGATATGCTCTTGCATTTCGGCAGTAAACGCTTCTCTATTTTTTTCCCTTCTAGCAACACCTACACAGGCAAAATGTGGGGGGAGTTGCCCATCTTTCATGAGGTTATATAAAGCGGGGATAAGCTTTCGGCCTGTGAGATCTCCTGAGGCTCCAAAGATGATCAGAATGCAAGGTTCTGGCCCCTCTCTATGGTCTGCATCTTTTAAAGGGTTAGTGCAAAGCTGGTTAACCGTTAGCTTTTGCTCTTGAATCTGAGTTTGTGAGTGAGTTTGTGAGTTCATATCACCTTACAGTTTACCTTACAGTAGTAGAATCCAAATAGGTTTGCAAGATGAGAGTTGCGGAGGTGACATCGACTTTAGCAGCTCTCTCTTTTCTATTCATTTTACGCTCTGTTAGAAGGGTTTCTGCCTGTTTTGAAGTCAACCTCTCATCGAGAAGAACCACTTCTTTCCCCCCCTTTGCTTCTAAAAGGGCTGCAAAAGAGCGGACTTTTTGACACATTTCCCCCTCTTGTCCCGAGAGAAGAAGTGGCAAGCCCATGACGATTTTCTCAACCGTACCGTAACTTTTCAAAAGCTCTAAGAGGGCGTTAACAGTTGCCTCTTCTTTAGGAAGGGTCATCATTTTCGTTGCAGGGACCGCAAACGGTAAAGAAGAATGGGCAAGGGCAATACCAATCCTTTTTAGACCGAAGTCAAGGCCTATAATGATGCTTCTTGTAGACATAGCTCAGGTAGGGGGCAAAAGGCTAAAGCAGCTCCAATAAAAGCTTTAAAGAGTGGATGAGGAGCTGTTGGTTTAGATTGAAACTCTGGGTGAAACTGTACGCCGACCATCCAGGGATGATCTTCAATCTCTACGATTTCTACAAGGTGTTTATTTCGAAGCGTACCTACGACTCGAAGACCCTTTTTCTCGCATATCTCTTTGTATTCGCTGTTAAATTCATAACGGTGGCGGTGTCTTTCTATAACCTCTGTCTTGCCGTAAGCTAAAAAGGTTTTCGAATTGGGGTCCACTACACATGGGTAGGCTCCAAGGCGCATTGTTCCCCCCATGTTTTTGGTTTCACGTTGCTCGGAGAGAAGAGAGATAATGGGAGAAGGGGTATGTGGATCGATTTCTGTTGAGTTGGCTTTTTCAAAGCGCAAGACATTCTCTGCAAATTCAACACACAAAGCTTGCATACCAAGGCATATGCCAAAGTAAGGTATCTTGTTTAAGCGGCAGTATTCAACGGCTAAAAGTTTTCCTCTCCAGCCCCGTTCACCAAATCCTCCAGGAACAAGAACGCCGCTGCAGTGGGTCAGTTTCTCTCGGAGATCTTCTAGGCTCTCTATTTTATCTGCATCGATTGGGACAATATCAACTCCGACTTTATGAGAAATACCACCATGGCAGAGGGCTTCAAAGACTGATTTATAGGCATCTTTATGGGTGAGGTATTTTCCTACTACACCAATCGATATCCTTTTCTTAAGATGAAGAAGAGTGTGGAGCATCGTTTGCCAGGATTTGATTTGGCTTCTTTTCTTAGAAAGACCTAAGAGTTCAGAAATAATCACATCAAGGCCAGCTCGTTGTAAAAGGATAGGAACTTCATAAATAGAGTTTTCTACATCAACGACTTCAATCACAGCTTTTTTCGGAACACTACAAAAAAGACCGATCTTTGCTTTAATCTCTTCACTTAAAGGATGAACAGAGCGGCAAAGAATCATGTCGGGAAAAATTCCGCTTTGTTGCAGCTTTTGCACAGAGTGTTGTGTAGGTTTTGTCTTCACTTCACCCGCATGCTCTATGTATGGGACATAGGTTAGATGGATATTTAAACAGTTTCTCTGTCTTTCATGACGAAATTGTCGAATCGCTTCTAGAAAGGGTTGAGATTCAATATCTCCCACAGTCCCGCCGATCTCAATCAAAGTGACATCGATCCCTTTTTCTTGTTCTGCACAAGCAAGGATCCGTCTTTTGATTTCATCGGTAATATGGGGAATAACCTGCACCGTAGTCCCTAGATAGTCGCCATGACGCTCTTTTTTTAAGACTTCGTCGTAGATTTGCCCAGAGGTAGAGTTAGAAGATTTAGAAAGGGGGGAATTAGAAAATCGGTAATAGTGGCCTAGGTCAAGGTCTGTCTCTGCCCCATCATCGGTAACATAGACTTCACCATGTTGTAGAGGGTTCATCGTGCCTGGGTCTACGTTCAAATAAGGATCAAGCTTAAGTAGGGCAACTTTAAGACCTTTTCCTTCTAAGAGAAGTGCAAGAGATGCGGAGGTAATCCCCTTACCCAAAGAAGAAAGAACGCCCCCTGTAATAAAAATAAATTTAGATGTCATTGATAGTTACCATTAGCCGAATTCTCCAATGAGTATATGCGATAGATCTGATTTTTTTACACTCAAACAAAAAGAAGAGATCACCATCTCCTCGTTAACTTGACTTTCAGCTGTTTACAGTAAAAATAAAGAAACCTTTTATACTAAAACTATGAATAAAAAAATTATAGTTATCCTCACCTTCTCAGAAGAAGTAAGCCAGGCCCTGACAGAGGACCTAGGCTCTCTCGGGGAGTATACAACACAACTTATGCCAGGTCTTGTCTCCTTCACTATAGATGGAGAGAGGCATGAGAAAGAAATGAAAGATATCGTGTGCGCTTGTAAAAATAAATCTTTAGATGGGCTTTTTGACGATGTACAGCCTCTCTATTTTACTGCCAAAGCACATGAATGCTACTGCCAAGAGTCGTGCCTTGCTCGTGGTTGCCCTTCTTTTTCAACGGTGGACATCTACATTAAGCTAGAAGGTCATGAGCCTTTTTGCTTAAAAGATGCTGCATGCGTCTGTGAATTTGGAGTCGATCCGGTTTCGGACGACGAGCTTAAATTCCGAGATGAGAAAGATATTCCACACTTGGAAGGGTCTAAAGACGAAACTAAAGGAAAAGGAAAAGGGCGCAAGAAAGGGAAAGACAAGAAAAAAGGTGGGGATGAAAAAGACGACCCTCCTATTGAATTGTAATCTTATCTCTGTTTTGTTATCTTTTTTCTATGCACAGCTTGCACATAGCTTGGATAGAGAAAGACGGTCTTTTAGTTCCTGTTTCCGCTAAGGAAGTTCCAAGTGGACCTTTAAAGGTTGGCGTTCTGTTTTCAGGGGGACCTGCTAGTGGCGGAAACGATGTCATTGCAGGGCTCTATCACACCTTGATGGAGATTCATAAAGATAGCGAGCTCATTGGTATCTTAGGTGGCCCCTCTGGTCTTTTAGAAAGAAAAACTAAAAAAATCACTCATGAAGAGGTCTTAAAACGAACACGACGTGGGGGATTTGATTTTCTCGGGACGGGCAGAGGTAAAATCGAAAAAGAAAAAGATTTTGCACAAGCCTTTGACAGTTGTAAAGCTTTGGACTTAGACGGTCTTGTCTTTATTGGCGGTGATGATACCAACACAAACGCTTATCATTTAGCACAGTATTTAAAAACAAAAGGGTCTAAGTGCACCATCGTTGGGGTTCCTAAAACAATCGACGGCGATTTAAAAGGAAAAGCTATTGAAGCCTCTTTTGGATTTGATACAGCAACTCGCGTTTATAGTGAATTAATTGGCAATATCTCTACCGATGCCGCCTCTTCTTTAAAATACACCCATTTTATACGCCTTATGGGAAGAACAGCCTCACACATCACCTTAGAGTGCGCGCTTGCTACACAGCCTAATTTAGCTTTTATCAGTGAAGAGGTTGCCTTTGAAAAGAAAAGCTTAAAAGAGCTGGTAGAAGAGATTGCATCCCTTGTGCGTGAGCGGGCAAAAAATGGGAAAAATTACGGGGTGATCCTTTTACCTGAAGGGCTCATCGAATCGATTCCCGAGACAAAGCGTTTGATCACTGAACTTAATCGCCTTTTGGCAAAAGGGCAATCTGTAAGTGAGCTTGATCCAGAAAATTACGCCCTTTTTACAAGTCTGCCTAAAACTTTTCAAGATATGCTCCTTCTAGAGCGAGATCCTCATGGAAATGTGCAAGTCTCTCATATTGAGATTGAAAAACTTTTAAGTCAGATGGTGGGGGAGCGTCTTGCAAAAAGCGTCCCGTTTAATCCTCTCTGCCATTTTTTTGGTTATGAAGGTAGATGTTCTACCCCTTCTCTTTTTGATGCCACTTACTGCCATCAACTAGGTTTGGTTGCAGCTCTTTTAGTTAGAGATAAAAAAACAGGCTGTATGGCCTCGATTAGAGGTCTTGGCAAGCCTTCGCATGATTGGGAGATGCAAGGGGTGCCACTTTTTACTTTGATGGTCAAAGAGGAGCGAAAAGGGGAGATGAAGGAAGTAATAAAAAAAGCCTTAGTTAACCTCGAGGGTCCGGTCTTTAAAAAGTTCAAAGAAATGCGCGAAAAATGGCGTCTTCAGGATGCCTATCAATCTCCTGGGCCCATGCAGCTTTCTAAGTTTTTGGTGACTAAGACATTAGAAATAGAAAATAAATACTTTTCTGAAATGACGACCGTTTGATTAATAAAGGTTGCATGCGCAACCAATCAAAGAAAGAACGGTATACCAATCCGTATATCCAAAATATCCGAAGAGGGGCGATCGATTTTTTCCTCTGGATCATTGGCTATTACGACGATATTCTTCCTTTATCAAAGCCGCCTCTAAATTTTCTTTACCCCTTTCCCGAAAATGAATTAGATCCTAAAGAGCCCCTTGTGACTTGGGTTAATCACTGTACGTTTCTCATAGAGATTGAGGGTGTTCGTATTTTGACAGATCCTATCTGGAGTCAACGCTGCTCTCCCATCCCTTTTCTAGGTCCTAAACGTCAACATGAGCCTTCCATTGCTTTAGAAGAACTTGAAGGGGTAGATCTTGTGGTAGTAAGTCACAATCACTATGATCATCTTGATGAAAAGACCGTACGACAGCTTAAACAACTATTTCCTTCTATCTCTTGGGTTGTGCCAAAAGGTTTAAAGTCTTGGTTTTTGCGAAGAGGGATTACAAAGGTTGCAGAACTTAGTTGGTGGGAAGAGAAGGTTTACCAAATCCCTGGTAAAGATATCCTCTTAAAAGTGACCTCTGTTCCTGCCCAACACCATTCAGGAAGGGGACTTTTTGATTGGAACACCTCTTTGTGGATGGGGTGTGTGATAGAGGTTCTTTATCGAGATGGGCGGGTAAAAAAAGTATACTTTGTAGGGGATACAGCCTATAACGACTACGATTTTAAAAAGATCGGCAAACGGTTCCCTGATATAGATCTCTCCCTTTGCCCGATCGGCACTTATTCCCCAGCACGTTTCATGCGCACTGTCCATTCTAGCCCCGATGATGCCGTAAAAATCCACCGCGATGTAGGAGCTAAATTAAG
>CAZBHP010000109.1:0-5431 GCA_964491795.1 uncultured bacterium
TTACTGAAATAGAGAAATTACCGATGTGGGACGGGGATAAGTATTTTCTTCCACTTATCTTTGATGAGAATCCAGAGCTTTTTCATGCCCTTATTCCTTATGAGGGTGGCAAACCTACAAGTTTTACTTACAGCCGGACATAAGATCGTTATGCGTTATGCTTTTTTGTTTTTCTCTTTAGGACCTTTAAGTTTACTGACTAGCTACACGATTAGCGTCATGTCGGGGGTTCTTCTTTTCTTAGAAAAAGACTACGCTTTAAGTTTAGGCCAAAAACAACAACTTGTGAGTGTGATTTTACTTGGAGCCCTTGGAGGTGTTGTTTTAGCAGGGCCTCTTGCAGATAAGTATGGGAGAAAAGCTGCTCTTTCAGCGAGCGCATTTTTTTATGCTATCGGTTCTTTCTTATCCTTTTATACTGAGCTAATTGATGTCTTAGTATGGGCGCGGGTGATAACGGGGGTGGGGGTTGGACTCTCTTCTGTCGTCGTTCCACTCTACCTTGCTGAGAGTGCAAGTATAGAAAGAAGGGGAATGTTTGTTAGCTTATTCCAGTTAGCCGTTACCCTTGGGATTCTTCTCTCCTATGGAGTCAATTACTTTGTAGAACCGAGTCTAGATTGGCGTATTCCTTTCAAAGTCGCCCTCTTTCTTGCTGCCGTAGCAGGTATAGCTCTTCGTTTTACACCAGAGAGCCCCTCGTGGCTTATTTTGCATCATCAAGAAAGAAAAGCCTGGGCTATTTTGCGCACTATAGAGACTGAAAAAGAGATTCATAAACACCAGAGGAGCGCAAAAAAAGAGGGAGGAGTCTTTGTCTTGGATCTTTTTAGAAAAGGGCTTTTATCAGCACTTTTTGTCGGGATCTTTTTATCTATATTTCAGCAGGCCACTGGAATTAATACTGTGATTTATTACGGACCTACAATCCTTGCAAATGCTGGGTATGGAACACTTTCAAACACGCTCTTTGCCACACTTTTGATTGGAGTGATTAATGTCTTCGCAACGATCTTAGCTCTTCTTTGGGTTGATCGATTTGGAAGGCGTAAGCTCTTACTAATCGGTCTTATGGGAATGGCCCTTGCACTTTTCACCCTTTCTTTGATCCCCTCCTTAGCCCTCTTTGCCCTTATGGCTTACGTGATCTTCTTTGCGATCAGTTTAGGGCCTGTTGTCTGGGTAATTGTATCAGAAATTTTCCCCTTAAAATTCCGGGCGAAAGCCATATCTTTGGCTGTATTTATCAACTGGTTGATGAATTATCTTATCTCCTATTCTTTTTTAGATCTTTTACATAAGATCGGCTATACACAACTTTACCTGTTTTTTGGCGTCATTTCCCTTCTTGGTTTGCTTTTCGTTTACTTTTTTGTGCCTGAGACAAAAGGAAAGAGTCTGGAAGAAATACAAGTTTATTGGAACATTTGATACACTGATGCGAATATAAAAAAGGGGGCCACTTGCTTTTCCAAGAATTAGAAATGATCATGGCAGATCACTTAGAAGAGATTATCAACTTTAAAAAGTGTAAGGTTTCAAAAGACCATTTACTGCTCCCAGGACCCGATTTTTTAGACCGCGTCTTTCTCCCCTCGGATCGCAACATGCGAGTAATCCAAAATTTACATAGAATTTTCCATCATGGCAGATTAAAGGGGACAGGTTATCTATCTATCCTTCCGGTTGACCAAGGGGTAGAACACTCTGCAGGGGCCTCTTTTGCTGCAAATCCCCACTATTTCGATCCCGAAAACATAGTAAAGCTTGCTGTAGAAGGGGGGTGTAATGCGATTGCAAGCACTTTTGGGGTGCTCGCAAGTGTGAGTCGAAAATACGCTCACAAAATTCCTTTTATCGTAAAGATGAACCATAACGAATTTCTGAGTTATCCAAACCGCTATGATCAGGTCCTTTTTGGATCTGTTAAAGAAGCCTATGATATGGGTGCAGCAGCCGTCGGTGCCACAATCTATTTTGGCTCTCCCGAGAGCAACCGTCAGATTGTAGAAATTGCCGAAACTTTTGAAATGGCACATGAATGTGGCCTTGCAACAGTTTTATGGTGCTACTTACGCAATAGCGCGTTTAAAAAAGATGGGATCGATTACCATTTAGCAGCAGATCTTACCTCCCAAGCAAATCATTTGGGCGTGACTCTAAAAGCCGATATTATCAAACAAAAAGCCCCAACATGTAATAAAGGTTTTGTGGCTTTAGATTTTGGTAAAACAGATGATAGAGTCTATACGGAGCTTACCTCTTCACATCCGATAGACTTGACGCGCTATCAAGTGCTAAACTGTTTTGCAGGAAGAGCAGGTCTTATCAACTCAGGCGGCCCTTCAGGGAAAAATGATTTACAGCAAGCTGTGTTAACTGCGGCTATCAATAAACGGGCAGGGGGAACAGGCCTTATTTCTGGGCGTAAAGCGTTCCAAAAACCGATGAAAGAAGGGGTGAAACTGTTGCATGCGATACAAGATGTCTATCTTTGTCATGAAATTACTGTAGCAGAGTAGACCTATGAAGACTCTTATCACTTTTTTTCTTCTCGCTCTTGCGCTTTTTTTCCTCCCGTATATCCTCTCCACTTCTTTTGGAGCGCCTCTTGTTGCAGCAGTTGTCTCTAAAAAGATAGGCGCACCTCTAGAGATAGAAAAAGTCTCTTTGAGTTGGCTTGGTCCTCAAACGTTGACAAACGTCACTTTTCCCCATGGCTTTTCTCTCAAAGAGGTTCAGTCAGAGGCCTCTTTGTTTTCTCTTATGACATCTTCAGAGACTAAAGTGCGCGGATCGGATGGAGTATTTGCAGGGGATCCTACAACCACTTTAGAAAGGGTCGAGGTAGAAAAAGGGCGCGATCTTAAAATCTTTGGAACTACACGCTCACAAGGAAAGAATGGTTCTTTTACAATCGAGGGAGATAAAACTTGGAAAGCTTCTTTTCAAGATGTCCCTTCACGGCTTGTGGAGAGCTATTTTCCGAAGTTTCCTATAAGTGGTGTTCTAGGACCTCTCTTTACTCTAGATTTCTATCTGCAAGAAGATAAAGAGATGCGCCTTGCGATCGCAAGCCCTATTTTTCGTTTCTCTACAAAAGGGCGCTTGGCAGGGGAGACGTTTTATCCGACAGAAGAGACTTATATAGCAGGGGTGCTCCAAGAGACCCTCTCACAAAAGCTTTTTCAAAAAAGCTCTGTTAGACCTGTATCTGCAAGTCATATTGAGCTTCGAATTTCTCCGGATGGTGCTCGATTGCCCCTCGATTGGCAAGAGATGCAAATTCCCAAAGCTGAGCTTTCCCTAAACAAGATTATCTTTCGCAATTTTGGAACCCTTTCAGATCTAATTTCTGTCGTTGAGCTTAGGGTTCGCCCCAACCAAGACGTGATGATTTGGTTTCAGAAAGCTCCTATCTCTTTCTACCAGGGAAAACTCACTCTTCAAGCTCGAACGGAATTGTTAGTAGATAACAAGTATGAGCTTGGGCTTTGGGGCGATGTCGATCTTAAAAAAGAGAAAGCCCATTTAACTCTCGGGCTGACCCAAGATGTCCTTGCTAAAGTTTTTGGATTAGACAATGTCCCTCGTGGCTACACAATCCCTATGAAACTCGATGGCCCGTTCTCCGACATTCACCTACACAAATCGCATGCCCTAAAGCAAATCGCAGCTCTTTTCCTCCTGCAGCAATCAAGACTTCCCCTTGTCTGGCCCGAGGAGAAGACTCCCCAGTCGCGCCCTCCCTATCCGTGGTATGCGAGATAGTTTTCTGTATAAAAAAATCCCTCTAGTTTCCTAGAGGGATCATCTTAGCTTAGAGTTTAAACGAGGGGTTTTAAGCCTCGTGACACTCGGTGCATTCTACTGTTTCTAACTCAACAGGGGAGAATTCCTTGTTAGGAGTTTTTCTCCAAGTGTCGTTATATTGGTGCATAATATCTAAAAACTTCACCATGCGGTTGAAGATAGTTTGGACGTTAGCCCCTTTTTCAAGAGCCTCTTGGAGAGCACCTGCAACAACGTGTGCTGCATAGTAGCCGTTACTCTTATAGAGGACAGGAAGGTCTGTTGTTTTGTGTAGAAGAACGCCGATTTCAGCTGCAATTTTTTGATCAGCATCTGACCAGTCTTGGATCTCTTTTAAAGAGTGGCCTTCCAAGGCTGTCAATTTAGTATTCATAATCACATCAGCAGCAATTTGTGCCGATTGCATCGCTTGCTGAGTAGGAACTCTATAACGGTATCCTGTTTGCATATCAATTAAGTAAATAGTTTCTATGTCTTTATTTACCTCTGCTTGGATAGCTTGAGCCCATTCTGCAGCACCTGCAAACGATAATTGGCTTACAACTCTAGCTGCAAGACAGCCTCGTAGAATATCTAACGGGTGTGGACCTTGGAAAGGGCCTTGATTTCTTAATTTACCACCTGTCAGACCTCTAAAATATCCAACAAGACCAAGACCAACTGTTGGTCCCATGTTAAGCAGTCCCATCACATCAGATGCAGATTCATCAATGCAATTTCTCCAGTAGGAAGCAAGAAATGAGTTTCCTCCTAGATTGCTAATGATGGCGTTATAAACTTTACTGCCAAGCTCTTGAAGTAGGCCTGTATCTGCATGCAAGATATCATGGCCTGCAGTCTCATGACCAAGCGCCGACCAAGCAAGAAGACCTGCCTTAAGGTGTGCAGGAGGAAGACTTACAACCGCTGCTCTTACGTTCAGTCCTAAAGTTGCATCAACTGGCCATGTGTAAGGGCCTGCATCGGGATTTCCCCACTTTACTAAAGGTGCAATAACTCCACGATCTGGCGGTTTAATTTTTTGTCCTGTTGAGTTTCTGCTCTCTTCGCTTAAAAAGCCGTCGTAAAGATCGCTAATCACTTCTTCAAAAGCATTTGTTGCCTTTGCTTCAAAATCTGTTCCGTTTTGCAAAATAGCTTCTGCAATGTCAGGAATAATTTGCTGTAAAAATGCAGATGTATCGTCGTGGGGTTGTTGAGAGAAAAGCAGATTAAAGCGTGATTCTCCTAAACCTTGAAGGTAGGTAATAAAAGGATTAAGAAAGTTATCTTGGTAGACTTTAGGCAGTGATGCTCGCACCTCAGGTGTTTGCAAAGCTTGCATCAGCTCTGCGTAGTTTGGGATAAAGTGGACAGGCTCTTCTGTAGGCGTTGCTAATGCCTTCACAATATCATCGGTACACTTTTGTAAATTGCCAACATTCAGCGCTTCTGCCGCCGAAAAAAGGCAAAAAGAACAACTTAAAACAAACAAGGATTTCATAAAATTCATCTCTTTGTTGTGGTGATAAAACATTTGCCATTTTTTCTTTAAAATAGTTTTTTCTCAAGAAGAATCGACTAATATACCCAAGATGATTCAAAACTTGGGCTTTTAGCCTCGCCGGCATCTCCAAAT